>DAOPLW010000081.1:0-5778 GCA_035391945.1 Oscillospiraceae bacterium
CCTTCGGGGCTGCGAGCTGCCCGGCGATCTTGCCCATCTCCGTGTCCATGCCGGTCGCCACGACCACGCCCACGCCGCGTCCGTATGTCGCGGCGGTGCCCATATGGGCCATGTTCACCCGGTCGCCCAGCGCGGCGCGCTCGTCCCCGATCACGGCCGCGCTCTTCTCCACCGGGACTGATTCGCCCGTCAGGGCGCTCTCCTCCACCTTGAGGGAGTTGCTGGTGACAAGCCGCAGGTCCGCGGGGACGCTGTCGCCCGCTTCGAGCGTCACAACGTCGCCCACCACGAGCTCGCTCGCCGGGACCCTGAGCACCTCGCCGCCGCGCAGCACCTTGGCGAACGGCGCGGCCATCTCCTTGAGCGCCTCGAGCGCAGCCTCCGCGCGGCTCTCCTGGATGGTGCCCATGATCGCATTGATGACGACCACGGTCAGAATGATGCCGGTGTCCACCCATTCGCCCAGAAATCCGGAAATGAGCGCCGCTGCGAGCAGCACCCAGATCATAAAATCTTTGAACTGGCTGACAAAAATGGAGAGCATGCCCCGCTTTTTGCCCTCCTCGAGCCGATTCGGGCCGTTCTCCTCCAGCCGGCGCGCGGCCTCCTCCCGCGAGAGCCCTCCCTCGTTTGTTTCCAGCAGCGCGCGGAGTTCTTCCGTGTCCACGCTGTGCCAGATCCTGTGTTCCATATCCGCTTCCTCCCAGATCTCCCTGCCCTGTGCAGTAAATTCTATTCACCATGGTAAATTCTATTTCCTACCGCGCATTATACCCGCCGCGGCCCGCGCTGTCAATAAAAATTTTTATGCGCCCCGCTGTCTGTTCCCGGCGGATTTTACGGACAATTCTGTCTTATTTTTGGATGGTTTGTAATGTTTTTGCAAATGCCGCTTTACTATTTTGTACAAGACTGCTATACTATTACTCTACAGCCGCAAAAATAAAGAGACAGCCGGCGCGGAAGGAGCATGATCCATGGCAGCCAGAAACAAAAAATACGTCTATCTTTTCTCCGAGGGCAACGGAACCATGCGCGAGCTTTTGGGCGGCAAGGGTGCGAACCTGGCCGAAATGACCAACCTCGGCATGCCCGTGCCGCAGGGTTTTACCGTCACCACCGAGGCCTGCACGCGCTATTACGCCGACGGCGGGAAGATCACATCCGACGTGCGCGAGGAGATTTTCGCCTACCTCCAAAAGGTGGAGGAGCGGACCGGCAAGCGTTTCGGCGACCCTCAGAACCCGCTTCTCGTCTCCGTGCGCTCCGGCGCGCGCACGTCCATGCCGGGTATGATGGACACGATCCTCAACCTCGGCCTGAACGACACGGTGGCCGAGAGCCTGTCCAAGTCCAGCGGGAACCCCCGCTTCGTCTACGACTCCTACCGCCGCTTTATCCAGATGTTCTCCGACGTGGTGATGGAGCTGCCGAAGCACAGCTTCGAGCGCCTGATCGATCTCGTCAAGGAGGAGCGGGGCGTGCGCTACGACGCGGAGCTTCTCACCGAGGACATGCAGACGCTCGTCGAGCTCTTCAAGGCCTACTACAGGCAGAAAATGAAGGCCGACTTCCCGACCGATCCGGAGGAGCAGCTCCTCCTTGCCGTGCAGGCGGTCTTCCGCTCCTGGAACAACCCGCGCGCGATCGTCTACCGCCGCATGAACGACATCCCCGCCGAATGGGGCACGGCGGTGAACGTACAGGCCATGGTCTTCGGCAACATGGGCGACGACTCGGGCACCGGCGTGGCCTTCACCCGAAACCCCGCCACGGGCGAAAGAAAGCTCTACGGCGAATACCTCATCAACGCCCAGGGCGAGGATGTCGTGGCCGGCATCCGCACGCCCCAGCCCATCGCCACGCTCCGGGAGGCGATGCCGGAGGTCTACCGACAGTTCGCCGCGATCGCCGAGAAACTGGAGACGCATTACAAAGACATGCAGGACATGGAGTTTACCATCGAAAACGGCAAGCTCTACATGCTCCAGACCCGCAACGGCAAGCGCACTGCGCAGGCGGCGCTGCGCGTGGCCGCGGACCTGGTGAAGGAGGGCCTTCTCACGCGCGAGGAAGCGCTTTTGAAGGTGGACCCCAAACAGCTTGACACGCTCCTCCACCCGCAGTTCGACGCCGCGGCCCTCAAGGCGGCCTCGCCGCTTGCCGCGGGGCTCGCGGCTTCGCCGGGCGCGGCCGTCGGCGCGGTCTGCTTCACGGCGGACGAAGCCGTGGCCGCCGCTAAGGACGGCCCCGTGCTCCTCGTGCGCACGGAGACCTCGCCCGAGGACATCGAGGGCATGAACGTGGCGCAGGGCATCCTGACCGCGCGCGGCGGCATGACCTCGCACGCCGCGGTGGTGGCCCGCGGCATGGGCCGCTGCTGCATCACCGGCTGCAACGACCTGAAAATCAACGAGCGCGAGGGCAGCTTCACCGTCGGCGCGATTACGGTGCGGCGCGGCGAAATGCTTTCGCTCGACGGCTCCACCGGCAACGTATACCTGGGCGCGCTCCCCATGACGGACGCGGTCACGAGCCCCGAGTTCGACGTCATCATGGGCTGGGCGGACGAGATCCGCACGATGAAGGTGCGCACCAACGCGGACACCCCGCGCGACGCTGCGACGGCCGTCCGCTTCGGCGCGGAGGGCATCGGTCTGACCCGCACGGAGCATATGTTCTTCGAGTCCGACCGCATCCCCGTCATGCGCGAGATGATCATGGCCAAGGACGAGGCGCAGCGCCGCCGGGCGCTGGGGCGCCTCCTGCCCATGCAGCGGAGCGATTTCGAGGGCATTTTCCGCGCGATGGGCGGCCGGCCCGTGACCATCCGCCTCCTCGACCCGCCGCTCCATGAATTTCTGCCCACCGACCAAGCCGATATCATGGCGCTCGCCACGGACATGAACATGACCTACGACGAGCTTTCCAACCGCATCCGCACGCTCCACGAGATCAACCCCATGATGGGCCACCGCGGCTGCCGCCTGACCGTCACCTACCCCGAGATCGGCGAGATGCAGACACGCGCCATCATCGAGGCGGCCATCCGCGTCAAGAAGGAGACCGGGCAGAACGTGACGCCTGAAATCATGATCCCCCTCGTTGGCGACCTCAAGGAGCTCAAGTTCGTCAAGGACATCATCACAGCCACGGCCGACCCCATCATCAAAAAATCCGGCGTGAAGCTCACCTACCTCGTCGGCACGATGATCGAAGTGCCCCGCGCGGCCCTCGTCGCCGGGAAGCTCGCCCGCGAGGCCGAGTTCTTCAGCTTCGGCACGAACGACCTGACCCAGATGACCTACGGCTTCTCCCGCGACGACGCGGGCAAGTTCCTGGAGACCTATTTTGAGAAAAACGTCTTCGACAGCGACCCGTTCGCGCGCCTGGACCAGGAGGGCGTGGGCGAGCTTATGAAGATCGCCGTCGCGCGCGGCCGGAAAACGCGGCCGGACATCAAGCTGGGCATCTGCGGCGAGCACGGCGGCGACCCCGCAAGCGTGGATTTCTGCTACAACATCGGGCTCGACTATGTCTCCTGCTCGCCTTACCGCGTGCCCATCGCCCGGCTCGCCGCGGCCCACGCGAAAATCAACGCGGACGCGCGGAAGAAGGCCTGACCATGTATCGCTACGAATACGTCACCGTCCGGGTCGGCCGCCTCATCGGCGCGGGAAACACCGAGCACCGGCAGATCATCGACGACTATGCCCGCCAGGGCTGGCGCTGGGCGGGCTTTGTCCCGACCAACATGACCGACCACGGGAAGTTCAGGCAGATCGATCTGATTTTTGAGAAGCAGGCGTAAGCCGCCGCGGCCCTCCGGCCCGGCCGGCCGATACGGGCGCGCGGGAGCCGGCGGGAATACCGGCCCCGCGCGCTTTGCCGTTCCGCCGGAAGCGTAAGGGAGCGAAGTCTGTTAAGGAGGGCGAAATATGCCGGTTTTCGCAATTGTCCTGCTCGCGGCCGCGGCGCCGCTCCTGCTTTTCGCTTTTTCTATCCTGCTCCTTTTCCGCATCTGCATCGCGCGGCTGGACATTCCCCGCCGCGTCGGCGACCGCCACGCGTTCTACGCCCCATGGGCGGATGAAATCCGCCGCGACGAGGCCTGGTTTATCGCGCAGGAGCCGGAGGACGTCTCCATCCTCTCGCGCGACGGGCTGCGCCTGCGCGCCTGGTTTCTGCCCTGCGCGAACGCCAGAGGCGCGCTTCTTCTGCTGCATGGATACCGCGGCGACGGCGTGCGCGACATGGCGGGCGCGGCGCGCTTTTACCGCCGCCTCGGCTACCATGTCCTCCTTCCCGACCACCGCGCCCACGGCAGGAGCGAGGGGCGCTACATCACCTTCGGCGTGCGCGAGCGCTATGACTGCCTGGACTGGACGGCCTGGCTCGACGCCCGCCTGGGCGGCGGCGCGCCGCTCTATCTCGACGGCGTCTCCATGGGCGCGGCGTCGGCCCTCATGGCCTCGGCGCTGCCGCTGCCGGAGACGGTGCGCGGCATCATCGCCGACTGCGGCTTCACGACGCCGCGCGCTATTTTCGCGCGCGTGGCGCGCCATACGCTGCACATGCCGCCCTGGCTGCTGCTCCCGCCGGTGGAATTTCTCACCCGGCGCCTGGCCGGCTTTGGCCTGGACGATGCCTCCGCTCCGGCGGCGCTCGCGGAAAACGACCGGCCCGTTCTCTTTGTCCACGGCGAGGCGGACGACTTTATTCCCTTCTCCATGAGCGAGGAAAATTACGCCGCCTGCCGCGGCGAAAAAACACTTCTCCTCGTCCCCGGCGCGGGGCACGGCGTGAGCTGGTTCGTGGACCGGCCCGGCTGCGAGGCGGCTCTGCGGGCGTTCTTCGCGCGCCGGGACGACGCAGAATGAAGAAGCGCCCCGCGCCTTCGGCAGGGCATTTTCTTCCCTGCAAACCGAGGAATATTTTCCCGCGCGCACGCCGCGGGAGAAAACGGGCCGCCGCAGCGTGCGTGCGCGGCGCGAGAATCAAGGCGCTTCGGAAAGAAAGAAACCGCGAAAGACGCCCGGCAGGGCCGTCTTTCGCGGTTTATCAAACCGTTTTTGAAACGGTCCGCGCCGAAGAGGCCTTTCGGGCTTCTTCGGCAGACGAAGGGGCCCCGCGCCAAAGGCGCGGGGCCCCTTCCGCCCGCAGGAATGCGGGCCGCTTGTATCCTCTTTAGCGCGCGGGCAGAATCGTCTCGGGATCGACGGCCTCGCCGTCCTTATAGATCTCCAGGTGCAGATGGCTGGGGTCGCTGCTCTCGAAGAGCGCGGTATCTCCCACCGCACCGATCACATCGCCGGTCGAGACGCGGTCGCCCACCTTCACCGCGGGCTGCTCGGCCAGATTGGCATAGAGGCTCTTGACGTCATTCGCATGCTCGATCACGACGCAGGTGCCCATCATGTCGTCCTGGTAGACCGCGTCCACCACGCCGCCGCTCACTGCCTTCACGCTCGTGCCGACGGAGGCGGAGAGGTCGATGCCGGAGTGGGTGCGCCAGTCACGCATGGTCTGGCTGTAAAGCAGGCTCTCCATGGAGAACTTTTTCTGCACCTCGCCCGGAACGGGCCACGTGTAAGGCGAGGCGACTATGGGCGCCACGCCCGTAACATCGGAGGGCACGGGCGTTACCGTCGGCTTGGGCGTGGGGGTGGGGGACGGTTTCGGCGTCGGGGTGGCCGTGGGGGCGACGCTGGGCTTCGCGGGCGTCGGGGTGGAGGAAACGACGACCGGCGTGGGCGCCACGGCCTCCACCGGCTCGTC
>DAOPLW010000082.1:0-5747 GCA_035391945.1 Oscillospiraceae bacterium
CGTCGTCGGCTCCTACGTGGACATGGTCACCGTCGGCTCCGCCGGCGGCGACACCACCGGCACCGCCAGCGCTTACGGCGTATACAGCCTGATGCTCTCCCGCTAGAATACGAAGCCCGGGAAGGGGACTGATTTCCATGAAAAAAATCCTGGCGCTCGCCGTCGTCTTCGCGCTCATCACGGGCGGGCTGTTCTTCGCTTTCCTGCGCGGTCTCGAGGAAAAGTCCGCCGTGGAATACGAAAGCGTGGTGGTCGCCGCCGTCCGCATCGAGCCCTACACCCCCATTACGGCGGAAATGCTAAGCATCAGGCAGGTGCCCGTGGGCGGCGCGCACGAGGCCGCCGCGCGGACGAAGGAAGCCGTGGTCGGCCTCATCTCCGAGAGCGCCATCCTGGTGGACGAACAGATCCTCCCCGAGAAGCTCAAGACCGTCGGAAGCAGCAAGGACGGCCTGTCCTACGCCGTGGAGAGCGGTTACCGGGCCATCACCGTCCCCGTGAGCGAGACGAGCGGCGTGGCCTGGTTCCTCCGCGAGGGGGACTATGTGGACGTGCTGGGCGTCCTGGACAACACCCCCGGCCGCCGCGCCGACGGTTACGTGACGGAGGTCTACGCCTCCGACTGCAAGGTACTCGCCACCGGCTCCAAAATCGCCGGCACCGACGGCGCGGGCGCCCAGTATGAATCCGTGACGCTGCAGGTCACGCCCGAACAGGCTCTGCGCATCACCGTGGCCCTCACGGAGGGCGGTCTCCGCCTGACCCTGCGCGGCATAGGCGATCACGGCGCCTCCACGCCCCAGTGGCTCTGGCCCACCGACACCCTGCCCGACGCAGCCTGGAAGGAGGCCGCCCATGACAGGCCAAACAGCTGACCGGACCCGCGTGGTCGTCCTGGCGGAGAGCGCGGCGCAGCGCGCGGCGCTCTCCCGGGCTCTCGCGCGGCCGGAGATCGAGCTCTTCGACGCGCTGGACCCCGGCCCCGAGCTCGTCGGCCACTTCGCCGGCGCGGGCGTGGACGCCGTCGTCCTCTGGAACGACGGCGACGAACTCCTCTTCGACCTCCTGGAGCGCATTTACATCAGCAAAACTGTCCTCGCCCTCCTCATGGTCTGCCCCGAGCCGGACGCGGCCGTCCTCGCCCGCGCGCTGGAGTGCGGCGTCACGGCGGTGCTCGCCGAAAAGGACGCGGAGGCGGGTCTTGCCGACGCGCTCCTGCGCGCGGTGAGCCGCGAGAAAAACCGCGTCACCGCATCCGCTCCGGCCGGCGTGCGCGCCTCCCGCGTGGCCGCCGTCTTCGGCACCAAGGGCGGCACGGGAAAGACCACCTTCACGGTCAACCTGGCCGTGGCCCTCGCCCGGCGCGGCGCGCGCGTGGCTTTAATGGACCTCGACCTCCAGTTCGGCGACGTGGGCATTTTCCTCGACATCCAGAAGGCCGATTCCATCGCCGACGTGGCGGAGGAAAACGCCTTTGATTACGCCGCCATCAAGAGCTATCTCTTTACCCACAAGAGCGGCGTCATGGGCCTCGCCGCGCCGTCGAGCCCCGAATACGCGGAGATCGTTCTCCCGGAGCACATCTCGCGCGCCGTCGGGAGCCTGCGGCCCAACTTTGACTTCGTGATGCTCGACATGCCGCCCGCCTTCCACGACAACTCCATCGCCGCGCTCGAGGCGGCGGGCGAAATTTACTTCATGCTGGGCCCCGACATCTCCACGCTCCGAAACGCCCGCGTGAGCATGGGCGTGCTCGATTCCCTGGGGCTCTCCGAGCGCGTGCATCTGGTCCTCAACAAAAACGGCGCCTCGGCCATCAAGGCCAGGGACATTGAAAAAATTCTCGAGCGGCCGGTGGAATTTGTCATCCCCAACGACCAGCAGAGCGCCATCCGCGCGGTCAACAGCGGTGTGCCCGTCGTGACGGGCAGCCGGCGCAGCCCCATCGCCCGCGCCATCGAAACCTGCGCCTCGCAGCTCCTCGGCTGCGCGCGTGCTCCCGCGGGGAAATCCCTGTTTGCGAAAGGCAGGCGGTAAGCCGTGGGACTGCTCGAGCGCATGGACAAAACCCGCGCCGCGCCCAGGGCGGACGCGCCGCCCAAGCCCCTCGACGAATACAGGGAGCTGCGCGAGACGGTCCACCGCGAGGTGGTGGACATCATCAACCGCCGGGCGGCCAAGGAAGGGCGCACGACGGAAAACAGCGAGATCCTCCCGATGCTCGAAACGGCGCTCGACCTTTACGGCCCCACAGTGCCGCGCCCGGAAAAAAACCGCGTGGCGCGCGAGCTTTACGACGAGATCTGCGGCCTGGGACCGCTCGAACCGCTTCTGGCGGACGAGACGATCAGCGAGATCATGGTCAACGGTGCCGGCCGGATCTATGTCGAGCGCGGCGGCCGCCTCTCCCTCTCGGACGTGACCTTCCGGGACGAGGCCCACGTGCGCGCGATCATCGACCGCATCGTCTCCCCGCTCGGCCGGCACATCGACGAGGCCAACCCCATGGTGGACGCCCGCCTGGCCGACGGCTCGCGCGTGAACGCCGTCATAGCCCCCCTCTCCCTGCGGGGGTCCGTTATTACCATCCGGAAATTCGCCAAAAACCCGCTCAAGATCCAGGATCTCATCACCTTCGGTTCGCTCTCCGTGCAGATGGCGGCCTTCCTCGAGGCCTGCGTGAAGGGGCGGCTGAACATCGTCGTCTCCGGCGGCACCGGAAGCGGCAAGACGACGCTCCTAAACGTCCTCTCCGCGTTTATTCCCGCGGACGAGCGCATCGTGACCATCGAGGACGCCGCCGAACTCCAGCTCGTGCAGGACCATGTCGTCCCGCTGGAAAGCCGCCCCGCCAACCTCGAGGGCAAGGGCAGCGTCACCATCCGCGACCTCGTCCGAAACGCCCTGCGCATGCGGCCGGACCGCATCATCGTCGGCGAGGTGCGCGGCGGCGAGGCGCTCGACATGCTCCAGGCCATGAACACCGGTCACGACGGCTCGCTCACCACCGCGCACGCCAACGCGCCGCGCGACCTTCTCTCCCGCCTGGAGACGATGGTCCTCATGGCCGGGATGGAGCTGCCCATCAAAGCCATCCGCGAACAGGTCGCTTCCGCGGTCGATCTCGTCGTGCAGCAGTCCCGCATGCGCGACGGCAGCCGCAAGATCACGAGCGTGTGCGAAGTGGTCGGCATGGAGGGCGACATCATCACCACGCAGGACGTCTTCGTCTACGAGCACGGCGGCAGAAACCCGGGGCGCTTCCGCGCCACCGGCATCCGCCCGCACTGCGTGGAGAAGCTCCGCGACAACGGCGTCACCGTCTCGGAGGACTGGTTTTCCGCCGGCTGACCGCGGCAGAAAAAGGAGGTCTCTGCATGCTCGTTCCCGCGCTCATCCTCTCGGCGGCGGCCACTCTGTTCTTCTGCGCCGCGGCGTTTCTGGCGTATCTCTTTCAGGACCGGCTGACCGTCCTGCGGCGCTCGGCCGAAGTGGCCGGCGCCGCCGCCCCGGCGGCGCCGCCGGAGGAGCGGCGCCGCTTCGCCTTCCTCTCCCGCTTCGCCGCCGGACGGAACGCCGGACGGCTCGACCGCCTCTCCGACGAGCTCTACCTCGCGGGCGTCGCCCTCCGGGCGGAGGAATTTCTCATCATCTGGGTCGTCTGCGGCGTCGCGCTGCCGCTGGTCCTGCGCATTCTCGACGTGCGCCTCACGGTCGTCCTCGCCGTTCTCATCCTAGGCTGCAGCCTGCCGCCGGCCTTTGTCCATCTGAGCAAGTCCAAAAGCCGGAAGGCCTTCGACAGGCAGCTGCTCGACGCCCTGACCGTCCTGTGCAACTCCTTGCGCGCGGGCTTCTCGTTCCAGACGGCGCTTGACAACATCGCGCTCGAACTCCCCGACCCCATCGCGCGCGAGTTCCGGCGCGTCTCGCGCGAGTGCCACCTCGGGATGTCCATGGAGGAGAGCCTTACAAATCTCGTCGCGCGCAGCGGCAACGAGGACCTGGAGCTTATCGTCTCGGCCGTCGTCATCCAGCGGCAGGTGGGCGGCAATCTCGCGCAGGTGCTCGACAATATTTCGGACACCATCCGCAGCCGCATCAAGCTGCGCGGCGACATCCGGACGCTGACCTCCTCGGGCACCATGTCCGGCTACATCATCGGCTTCATGCCGATTTTCCTCCTGGTGGTGCTCATGCTCGTCAATCCCTCGCACGTGGAGATCTTCTTCACCACGCGGACGGGAAAGCTCCTGCTGCTCCTCTCCGCGGCCATGGAGGCCGTCGGCTTCTTCTTTGTGAGAAAAATCATCAACGTGAAATTCTAGCATCGTCCGGAAGGGGGAAAAACGATGAAGGTGCTGGTCCTCGCGGCCATGACGGCCGCCTATTTCCTGTGCGCGGCGGCGCTTGCGCCGCTCGGGCGACGGCTGGACGAAAAAAAGCGCCGGTTCCTCTCCGTCTTTCCCCCGGAGAAGGAATTTATGAGCGAGGAGCTGCACGCCCCCTTCCGGCAGCGCTTCCTGCAGCCGGCGGCCAAAAAAATCCTTTCCGCCTTCGCCTTCTTCAACGTCTTCCGGCGGGGCGACAGGAAGCGGCTGGAGAAGCTCGCGCGCGAACTGAAGATGGCCGGCATCGGGCTCTCGCCCCAGGAATTCACCGTGGCCAAAACCCTCCTGCAGCTTGTGATCGCCGCGCTCGCCGCCGTTTTTACGCTCCGGGTGAAAAGCGCGCCCCTCCGCCTCTTCATCCCGGCCTTCGGGATCCTCGTCGCGCTTCTCTTGCCGAGTTTTCTGCTCCGGAAACGCATCTCCGTCCGGCAGGAGGCGATCCGGGACGAGCTGCCGGCGGTCATGGATCTCCTGGTGGTGAGCATGGAGGCCGGTCTGGGGCTCGACGCCTCCATCCTGCGGCTCTATGAAAAGCGCAAAACGCCCCTCATGCAGGAGCTCGTGCGCCCCGTCCGGGACGTGCAGATGGGGCTCGACCGGCGCAGCGCCCTCAAGGAGCTCGGCGAACGCAACGACGTAAACGAGCTCAAGATCTTCGCCGGCTCCCTCGTCCAGGCCGAACAGCTGGGCGTCTCCATCAAGAGCGTCCTCGTCTCACAGGCGGAGCAGCTTCGTACCGCGCGCAAGCAGCGCGTGGAGGCCAAGGCCATGAAGGCGCCCGTCAAAATGATGATCCCCACGGTGATCTTTATTTTCCCCGTCATGTTTATCATTCTTCTCGCCCCGGCCGTCATGCGCTTTGCCGAGGCGTTCTGAGAATATTCCACGCCGTCCGGCCTGCGGGTGGGCCGGCAGAAAAGCGGCGGCGCGAAGCGCCCGAAGGAAATCCGGACGGCCGGTCGGCCGCAGGAAAGGAAATGCCGGTATGAAAACCGTTCTCGTCTCCGCGCCGGAGGGCGCGGCCGTGAAAGTGCCGCTGGCGGACGGCTTTTTGTCCCGTCTGCGCGGTCTTATGGGAAAGAAGCTCCGCCCGGGCGACGCGCTGCTGCTCTCCCCCTGCGCCCGGATCCACTGCTGCTTTATGAAATCCCCCATCGACGCGGTCTACCTCGGGAGCGACGGCAGCATTCTCGCCCTCGCGGAGGCCATGCCGCCCTGGAGCTTCGGGCAGCGGGTGCCGGGCGCCCGGCGGGTCCTGGAGCTCTTCGCGGGGGACGCCGGACGGCTGGGGCTTTATCCCGGCATGCGGCTTACGATAGAGAGGTGCAAGGAATGAAAGACAGAAGCGAACTTCTCGGG
>DAOPLW010000083.1:0-5733 GCA_035391945.1 Oscillospiraceae bacterium
CGCCGGACGGTCTTTCCCGCCGCCGCGTGCTTTCTTTCCTTCATTTGATTCCCACCTCTCTTTACAATCCGGGGCCGCCGCGTCGTGACGCGGCGGCCCCGGACGCAGCCTGTCGAAGAAGTCCGGACGGCTTCTGCGACAGGCTGCCGCTTTTTTAAGCGCGCGGAACGTCCCGGAAATCGGCTTGGCCGGACGCGGGAAACAAGCCCGGCCGGCTTCCTTCCCCGGGTTCTCTCCTCCGTGGTGCCTTCTTGCAACTTTTTCCCGGATGGGGTATAGTATTCCTGTTATTTCCCATTCTGTTACGAGGGAGGCGCGCCCATGGTCTGCACGGTCACGTCGACGGCCCTCTCCGGCATCGCCGGCTATCCGGTGGCGGCGGAGTGCTTCCTCTCGGGCGGTCTGCCCGCGTTCGACATCGTGGGCCTGCCCGACGCGGCGGTGCGCGAGTCCCGCGAACGCGTGCGCGCGGCCATTAAGAGCTGCGGGTTGCCCTATCCCGTCAGCCGCATCACGGTGAACCTCGCCCCCGCGCGTCTGCGCAAGGAGGGCACGGGCCTGGACCTGCCCGTTTTTCTCGGCATTCTCGCCGCCGCCGGGAGCATCCCCCCGCCGCCTTCCGACGCGGCCTTTCTCGGCGAACTGTCCCTCTCGGGCGAGCTGCGGGGCGTCACCGGCGTCCTGCCCATGGCTCTCGCCGCCGCCAGAAGCGGCGTCAAGGCCCTCTACGTCCCCCTGGAAAACGCCCCGGAGGCCACGCTCGCCGGGGACCTCATGGTCTACGGCGTTCCCTCCGCCGCGGCGCTTCTGGACCACCTCGCCGGACGGGCGCCGCTTGCGCCGGCCCCGCCCTGGACGCCCGGCGCGTCCGACCTGCCTCCGCTCGACTTTTCCGACGTGAAGGGGCAGGAGAACGTCAAGCGCGCGCTGGAGATCGCGGCCGCCGGCGGCCACAATGTCTGCCTCATCGGCCCGCCCGGCTCCGGCAAGAGCATGCTCGCGAGAAGGCTGCCGTCGATTCTGCCGGACATGACCCGCAGGGAGGCCCTGGAGGCCACGGAGATCCACTCCGTCATGGGCCTTACGAGCGCGGAGCGCCCGCTTCTCACCGCGCGGCCGTTCCGGAGTCCCCACCACACCGTCTCGCCCGTGGCGCTCACCGGCGGGGGCGCCGCGGCCCGGCCGGGTGAAATCTCGCTGGCGCACAACGGCGTCCTCTTTCTGGACGAGCTTCCGGAGTTCCAGCCCGCGGCGCTGGAGATCCTGCGCCAGCCGCTCGAGGACGGCGAGGTGCATATCTCCCGCGCGGCCCTGAGCGTCACCTACCCCAGCCGCTTCATGCTGGTCTGTGCGATGAACCCCTGCAAATGCGGCTGGTATGGGCATCCGAAGCACCCGTGCACCTGCACGGAAGCTGCCGTGGCGAAATACCGCGCGCGCATCTCCGGCCCGCTCTTAGACCGGATCGACCTCTATGTGGACGTGCCTGCGGCCAGCTACGGCGAACTCTCCCGCCGCGGCGCGGGGGAATCCTCCGCCGCCATCCGCGCGCGGGTCAACCGGGCGCGCGCCAGGCAGGAGGCGCGCGCGGGCGTGTGCAACGCGCGGCTCTCCCCGTCGCAGACGAAGGAGCTGTGCGTCCCGGACGGGGAGGGCCGGACGCTTCTCGGCATGGCCTTCGACCGGCTGGGCCTCACCGGCCGTGCTTACGACCGCATCCTGCGCGTGGCGCGCACCATCGCCGACCTCGCCGGGAGCGACGGCATCGAAGCCGCGCACCTGGCCGAGGCGCTGCAGTATCGAAACCAAACCCCGAAAGGAAGTTTGTAAGTGGACGAAATCATTCTCCTCAAAATGGGCGAGCTGGTCCTGAAGGGCCTAAACCGCCGCAATTTCGAGGACCGCCTCCTCTCCAACGTCCGCCGGCGGCTGCGTCCGTTCGGCGATTTTGCCGTCTCCGCCCGCCAGTCGACCGTTTACGCCGAGCCCGGGGGCGCGGTCGATTTCCCCGGCGCGCTGGACGCCATGCGCCGCGTCTTCGGCGTGGTCGCTATCTCGCGCGCGGCCGTCTGCAAAAAAGACATCGACGCAATTGAAAAGGCCGCCGTCTCCTATCTCGGCGAGACGTTTGCGCGTCCCTTAAGCTACAAGGTGGAATCCAGGCGCGCGGACAAGCAGTTCCCGCTCACCTCCATCCAGATCTCGCAGCGCGTCGGCGGCGCGCTGCATGACGCCTACCCGCACCTGACCGTGGACGTGCACGCGCCGGAGGTAACGGTTTTCGTCGAAGTCCGCGAGCGCTTCGCCTACGTCCACGCGGGGAGCCTCCCCGGCGCGGGGGGGCTGCCCGTCGGCATCACGGGCCGCGCGGTCGCGCTCCTCTCCGGCGGCATCGACAGCCCCGTGGCCTGTCACATGGCGGCGCGGCGCGGCGTCTCGCTCGAGCTCGTGCATTTTTTCAGCTACCCCTACACCTCGCCCGAGGCGAAGGAAAAAGTGCTCTCCCTCGCCCGCATCCTTTCCGGCTGGTGCGGCCGCATGACCGTCCACGTCGTGCCCTTCACGCATGTTCAGGAGGAAATCCGGAAACACTGTCCGGACGAGCTCTTCACCCTCGTCATGCGCCGCTTCATGATGCGCATCGCCGAGGGCGTCGCGATTCGGACCGGCGCGGTCGCGCTCGTGACGGGCGAATGCATCGGCCAGGTGGCCAGCCAGACCATGGAGGCCATGGCGGTCACTTCCGCCGCGTGTTGTCTCCCCGTCTTCCGGCCCGTCGTCGCGATGGACAAGGAGGAGATCGTCGTGCGCGCGCGGGAGATCGGCACGTTCGAGACCTCCATTCTGCCCTACGAGGACTGCTGCACGGTCTTTACGCCCCGCCACCCGAAAACGAAGCCGCGCCTGGACGAGGTCGAGAAGGCCGAGGAGGCCCTGGACGTCGCCGCCCTGGTGGCGGAGGCGCTTGACAATACGGAAAGGGTGATGGTGCCATGAACGCGGAAATTCTCTCCGTCGGAACGGAGCTGCTCTTGGGAAATGTCGCGAACACCGACGCGCAGACGATCTCCGAGGGTCTCTCGATGCTCGGCATCGACGTCTTCTACCACACCGTCGTGGGGGACAACCCCGCGCGCGTGAAGGAGGCCGTCGCCATCGCGCGGGGCCGCGCGGAAATCATCATCACGACCGGCGGCCTCGGCCCGACCTACGACGATCTGACCAAGCAGGCGCTCGCGGAGGCCTTCGGCAAAAAGCTCGTCTTCGACGAGCGCTCGGCCGGGCGCGTGCGCGCGTGGTTTGGCCGCGTCGCGGGGCACACCATGACGGAAAACAACCTCCAGCAGGCCTATTTGCCGGAGGGCTGCGAGATCTTCGACAACGACTGGGGCACCGCGCCCGGCTGCGCGTTTTTCGCGGACGGCGTACACGTCCTGATGCTGCCCGGCCCCCCGCGCGAGTGCTACGCGATGTTCACCCACCGGGCGCTGCCATACCTCCGGAAGCTCCAGGACGCGGTTATTTTTTCCCGGAGCCTGCGCATCTTCGGGCAGGGCGAATCCGCTGTGGAAAGCCGCCTGCGCGCGCGCATGGAGGAAATGAAAAACCCCTCTCTGGCGCCCTACGCCAAGGAGGGGGAGGTCATGCTGCGCGTCACCGCGAAGGCCCCCACCGAGGCGGAGGCCAAAGCGCTCGTGGACCCGGTCGTCTCCGACGTGGCGGCATTTCTTGGAAACATCGTCTACGGCACGGACGTAAATTCGCTCGAGGAGCGCGTGTTCCAGCTTCTGCGGGAAAAAGGGATGACGCTTGCCGCCGCCGAGAGCTGCACGGGCGGCCTCCTCTCCGAGCATTTCACGAACCTTCCCGGCGCGTCCGACGTCTTCCTCGGCGGCGTTGTGGCCTATACGAATCCCGTTAAGGAGGCGCTTCTGGGCGTCCCGCACGAGACGCTCGAGGCCTTCGGTCCGGTGAGCCGCGAAACGGCCGTTTCGATGGCCGAGGGCGCGCGCGCGCGTCTCGGCGCGGACATCGCGCTCTCCGTCACCGGCTTTGCCGGGCCGGACGGCGACGAAGTCGGCCGGGTCTATACCGCCCTCGCCGCGCCGGACGGCGTCTTCTGCCGGCGCCTGAAGCTCGGCACCGGGCGCAGCCGCATCCGCACCATGGCCGCGCTCCACGCGCTGGACATGGCCCGCCGGTACCTCACGGGACTTCCCGTGGAGATCTGGGCGGAGTAAAAAATTACGCGCGCGCCCGGAACGGGCGCGCGCTGAGATGCTTCGCAGCAGATAAACGGCTTCTGGCAAAGGGACCCCTGCGAACTGCTCCGGCGCTGGAGCGCGCGCGGCATCTTCCATGGACGGGCGGCCCCGACGCGCTTTTGAACCGGGTGCGCGAACTCGAACCGGCGGCCTCTTGAACCCCATTCAAGCGTCCACCTTTGCGTCACCCCTCCAACAGTCTTGCCATATCCGCCGGGAGCGGCGCCTCCAGGTGCAGGCGCTTGCCCGTGACGGGCTGCGTGAGCGACATCTCCGCCGAGTGGAGCGCCGGCCGCGCGATGAGCGTTTTGTCCTCGGTCCCGTAGAGGAAGTCCCCCGTGAGGGGATGCCCCAGGTACGCCATGTGCACGCGGAGCTGGTGCGTCCGGCCCGTCTCGGGTGAAAGCCGCACGAGCGTGCGGCCGTTTCCGTACCGCACAACCTCCCAGCGCGTGACGGCGGGCCTCCCGTCCGGCCGGACCTCCCGCCGGATGACGCTTCCCTCCGCCCGGCCGACCGGCGCGTCCAGGAAGCCCCGTTCCGCAGCGAGTTGCCCCTCGGTCACCGCGAGGTACGTCCGGACGAAGTCCCGCGTGTGGAGCGCGGCCATAAGAAGCGCGTGGACGTATGCGCTCTTCGCCACGGCCATGAGCCCGCTCGTCCCCCGGTCCAGCCGGTTGACGGGGCGGAAGAGATGCGCCTCGTCGTGTTTTTTGTAATAATCCGTCACAAAATTACCGATCGTATCGGTTCTTTCGCCGGGTCTGGGGTGGACCGCGAATCCGGCCGGTTTGCTTAGCACCAGGAGGTCCTCGTCCTCGTAAAGAACGCGCAGCGGAAACGGCGTCGGCACGAGGCGGTTCTCCTCCTCCGGAAACCGGACCGTCACCGCCTCGCCGGGCGAGAGCCGGTAATCGAGGAGGGCGCGCCGTCCGTCCACGAGGATGGCATCCTGCAGATATTTGAGTTTTTTGAGAAGGCCGGCTGACAGGTGCATTTCCCGCCGCAGCACCGTGCCGAGCAACCGGCCGGCCGCCTCCGGCGGCACGGCGTAAGTAAGCGTCCGCACATCCGTCACTCCCTTCAGGAGGTGTTTTTCTTGTCCGAAACCCTCGGCCTTTACGTCCACATTCCCTTTTGCCGCAGCAAGTGCGACTACTGCGACTTCTATTCCCTCGCCGGCTGCGAAGCCCGCATGGACGACTACCTCAGGGCGCTTTTGGCCCACCTGACCGAGTGCGCGCCGCGCGCGGCGGGCTTCTCCGTGGACACGGTCTATTTCGGCGGCGGTACGCCGAGCTATTTCGGCGAGAAGCGCCTTGTCGCCGCGCTCAAACGCATCGGAAAGCATTACAAAGTTGCAAAGGACGCCGAAGTCACGCTCGAGGCCAACCCCGACAGCGTGGAGGAAAAGATGCTAAAGCGCCTCCGCCGCGCCGGTTTCACCCGCCTCTCGCTCGGGATGCAG
>DAOPLW010000084.1:0-5692 GCA_035391945.1 Oscillospiraceae bacterium
GCGGCCGGAGAGGATGGCCTCCGTCCGGTCGGGGATGGCCGTGTCGTTGAGCAGGAGCATCGGCACATGATCCTGGTCGCGGTGGGCGTCGGTGAACTCCACCACGCGGCGGAAAAACACCGCCGTGGCCTCCGGCCCCATGCCGCCTAGAACGCCGAGGGTCCTGATGTCGCTCATGTCGTCTTCTCCATATACTTTTTGTATTTTCCGTAATGGGCGTACTGATTTTTGAGGTAGCGCAGGCGGAGCCGCAGGCCGTTGTCATAGCCGTACCGGAGCGGATCGTAAGCCTTCCCGGCCTTCCGCAGCGCGCGCATCTCGCCGTGGTATTTCGCGTCGATGTACTGCTCCGCCACGCCGAAGGGCACCATGTGCCAGAGAATCTTTTCGTCCGCGATGGCAAAGGGCTCCCGGCGGCCGTAGATGCGGTCCTCCGTCACGATCCGGGCGAGATTGTAGCCCGTCGCGGTGACGTAATAATTGCTGCGGCCCTGCCGGACGTTGATCTCAAAGACCCGGAACGTGTTGTCGCGGCGGTCGTACTTGATGTCGAAGTTGGAAAAACCGGTGAACGAGATGGCCTCCAGAAAGGCTTTGAGCTTCCCGCACAGCGCCTCGTCGCGCTCGGTGAGGATGACCGCGTGGTTCCCGATGCCGTGGGGCGTGTGCTCCTCGAGGAGCACGTGACCCAGGCACATGAGGCGGACCTTCCCGTCCCCGTCGGAATAGCTCGTGAGGACGCGCATGTAGCTGTCGTCCCCGGGGATGAAGTCCTGAATGATCATGCTGCCCGGATAACCCGCAGCGTAGATATCATCGAGGATCGCTTCCAGCTCGGCGCGGCTTTTGGCCTTGAAGACCTTCTTCTGCGTCGGGAAAGGGTGCTCCCAGTAGAGGACGCCGTCCGCAGGCTTGGCGATGAAGGGGGGGTCGAAGGGGAGCTTGAAGTCATGCCCCATCTCCCGCCGGTAGACGAAAGTGGCCGGGCGGTCGATGCCGTAGAGGTCGCAGAGGTTGTAAAAGTTCTCTTTGTTGATGAGGGTGTCGATGAGGTCGCCGCCGACGTAGGGCGCGACGACGTTTTCCGGGAAGCGGTCGCGGTTCTCGGCGGCGAGCTTCACGTAGCTGTCGCCGCAGCCGATGAGAAGGACCTTCGTATCGCGGTGGGCGGCGGCAAAGTCGCAGACGTTTCTGAAAAACGTGTCCTGCTGCTCATTGGCCATGCCGAAGGTGTGCAGGTCGATGATCCTGCTGTCGCAGCAGGGACCGGTCGGGAATTTCCCGTAGACCGTCGAGCGCAGGCCGTAGGCCTCGTGGAAGGCGCGGGCCATGCTGTACACGTTGATGTCGCCGCCGAAGAGCAGCGGGAGGAAATCGCTCATTGCGCCGTCGCCTCTTTTTCACCAAGCCTGACCTCAAACCAGGTCTTTCCGTCCGCGTCCGCGCCCGAGAGGGGACGCAGCCGGGCGCCGCGGCAGGAGCGCACGTAGTCCGCCTCCGGCTCGCTCAGACGCAGCTCGTGGCAGCGCTCCGCGCCGCCGTCAAACACCCGCCGGAGAAAGCGGGGAAATTCCATCTCCGTGCAGCCGGTCATAGGGGCTCCTTTCTCAGGTTCCTGATTCGCCTCCGGCAAAGCGCCGCCGGGGGCTCACTTATATTCTCTCGTAAGGCCCCGCGCGTGGCGCGGGTCGATGTCCAAAACCGCCGTGTCCCCGGCGATGCAGGGGACGTTCGTCACGTCGACCACCGTCTCCAGCGCGCCGGGCCTCCCCAATACGCGCACCCGCTCGCCGCCGATGCGGACCGGAAGCCTCTTTGCCTGCCGCCAGTCGGAAATGGCGGTCAGGCAGTTTCCGTCGCCCAGGCGGCCGACGGAAAGACCGTTGTATGTACCGATGGGAAGTACCGCAACCTTCGCCGGCTTTCTCAGGCGGACGGGGTGTTCGTTGCCGACCGTATGGCCGCGGGGGAGCCAGCGGACTTCGTCGATCGTCACCTGCGCGCATCCGACTTTCTGGAGGCTGGCGGCGATGCGTCCCCGCGTGCGGCCGAAGAAAGCCGAGCCGACGCGCACGGCGTCGAATTTGGCAAAATCGTAGCGGAAGAGCGCCGCGGAGCCCGCCGCATGGACGATGCCCGGCTCGAAACCCTCCTGCCGCAGCTTGTCCAGGACGGTCTGGAAGGAAGCGAGCTGCGTTTTCGCATCCGCGTCGCGCGGGGTGGAATGGATCTGGGTGTAGATGCCCGAAATGGCCACGTTGGGGAGATAGCGGTAGACCGAGAGGATCTTATCCAGTTCCTCCGTGAGGAAGCCGCCGAAGCCCATGCCTGTGTCCACCTGCACGTGTGCCTCCGCCACCTGAGAACGGCTCTCGGCGAGCGCGTTGAGCGCCACGCCGGTGTCATAGGAGCCGATGGTGCACACCACATTCAGTTCAATAAGCCGCTCGAGCTCCTCCTTGCGGGTGGTGGAGCGCAGCATGAGGATTTCCTCGTCGGTAAACCCCTCCCGGCGGAGGGCCGCGGCGTCGGAGAGCTCTGTCACGGCGAAGCGGGAGATACCCTCCTCGCGGAGCAGCCGGGCGACCTCCATGAGCCCCATGCCGCCCGCGTCCTCGGTGAGGACCGCGTAAATGCGCGTGCCCTCCGCGCGCCGTTTGACGACGGCTGCGTTGTCCCGGATCATCTGACGGTCGATGAGAAGCGTCTTCATGGCGGTTGCCCCCTCTGCATGGAATTACTCTATTTTAACAGATTTCGGCAGGAAATGCACGAAAAATTGTTGCCGCCCGCCTTTGCGCTATACCCGGGGAAGCCCGCGCCCGGCGCATCCGGGCTCGGCCGGCAGGGCGCAGAACGCCGCCTGCGCGTTTTGCGTGAGCGACTCTCCAACCAGATAGATGTCCCCCGCGCCGACGGTAAGGATTAGATCGCCCGGGCGGGCGAGCGCGCGCAAAGCGTCCGCCACTTCCTCCAGCGTGTCGAAGCTGCGCGCGCCGGGGATGCGCGAGGCGAGGTCGCGCGAGGAGATGCCGACGTCGTTTTGCTCCCGCGCGGCGAAGATCTCCGCGAGGATCGTCACGTCCGGCACGGAGAGCTCCCGCACGAAGTCGTCGAAGAGCGCTTTCGTGCGGGTGTAGGTGTGGGGCTGGAACGCGCAGACGACCCGGCCGTAGCCGAGCCCCATCGCCATTTGGAAGAGCGCGTGGAGTTCGCCCGGGTGGTGGGCGTAGTCGTCGTAGACGGCCGCGCCGTTGTAAGTGCCCTTGCGTTCGAAGCGCCGGTGCGCGCCCGTAAAGGAGGAAAGCCCCCGTTCCACCGCCTCGCCGGGCACGCCCAGCGAAAAAGCGCCGGCCGCCGCGGCCAGTGCGTTCGTGACGTTGTGGAGCCCCGGTACCTGCAGCGCGGCGTGGGCGTAGAGTTCTCCGTGCACGAGGATGTCGAATTCCGCCGCGCCGCCGTGCCGGACGAGGCCCTCCGCGCGCACGTCCGCGTCGGGCGCGAGGCCGAAGGTCAAAAGCCGCCGCTTCACGCCCGCGACGGTCTTCATCGCGTTCCCGTCGTCGCGGTTGACGACGAGAACGCCGTCCTCCGGCAGGCGCTCGGCGAACTTGCGGAAGCTCGCCTCGACGTCCTCGAGGTCCTTGAAAAAGTCCAGGTGGTCGGCTTCGATGTTGAGGATGACGGCCACGGTGGGGTAGAACCAGAGGAAGGAGTTGCAGTATTCGCAGCTCTCCATCACGATGGTGTCCCCGCGCCCGACGCGGTGGCCGGCGTGGAGCAGCGGCAGCGTGCCGCCGATCATCACCGTGGGATCCGCGCCGGCGGCCATGAGGATGTGCGTGGACATCGAGGTGGTGGTGGTTTTTCCGTGCGTGCCGGCGATGCAGAGGGCGTTCCGGTAGGCGAGCATGATCTCGCCCCAGGCCTGCGCGCGCTCGAAGACGGGGACGCCGCGCGCCCGGGCGGCGGCGATCTCGGGATTCGCGTCATGGACGGCGGCCGTGCGGACCACGCACGCGGCGCCGTCCAGATTCTCCGCGCGGTGGCCGATGGAAACGGGGATGCCGAGGCTTCGGAGATGCGCGACGGCCTCGCTCTCCCGGATGTCCGAACCGGTAATGAGAACGCCCCTGCCGGAGAGCACTTCCGCCAGGGGGCACATGGAGACGCCCCCGATGCCGATGAGGTGGACGCGGCGGCCGGGGCGCAGATAGGACGCAATGTCATGTTCGCTCATGGTGATGCTCCGTTCTTCCGCAGCGCGGCGGAGAGGTAATCGTTGGGCTATTATTATAAAACATCCGAGGGAAACTGGCAAGGGGGGCGCATCAAAACGCGCCTGTTTTTCAGTATACCCGAAACGCTGGAAAATCATGCCGCGGGACGCGCCTGCGCGCCTCCGGCGGCGCGTTCGGACCGCGCCCGCCGGGCGCGGCGCCCGTCTCCGGAAAGGACTGTTTGGAAGAGCCGGAACGGAGCGCCTGTTTCAGCGCGCCGCGCTGTTGTATTTTGTGAAAATTCTGCTATAATACCAACAGCAGCGGTTTGGGAAAGCGCGCGTGCCCCCGCTTGGGCGCGCGCGTTTTGATTCCGCCGCCACGGCGGAAAGACGGAGAGACAGGGGGCGGAGCCATGGACGAGCGCAACGAGCTGCGCGAAGCGGAGACGGAACCGGAAGAGACGGCCGGACCGGCCGCGCAGGCGCGGGACGGGGCGGACGATTCCGGGCAGCCGGTCCGGCGGGCCGCGGGGAAAAACGGCCCGGCCGGACCGGAAGAGGAGACGCAGACGGGGTTCGGCACGGAACTGTACTTCTGGCTCCAGGCGCTGGTGCTGGCGCTTGTGTCCGTGATCCTCTGCTTTACGCTCGTGGGCCGGCTCATCGGCGTGGACGGCACCTCGATGCTCAACACCCTCCACGACCGGGACATGATGATCGTGCGCAGCATCGGCTATGAGCCGAAAGCGGGCGACGTGGTGGTGCTCACCAAGAAATCCTTTATGGCGCAGCCCATCGTCAAGCGCGTCATCGCCGTGGCGGGGCAGCACGTGGAGATCGACTACGACGCGGGCACGGTCACAGTGGACGGGCAGGTGCTTGACGAGCCCTACATCGCCGAGCGTATGACCGAGCCTTACTGGGACAATATCAAATCGGTGGACGTGCCGGAGAACTGTATTTTCGTCATGGGCGACAATCGGAACGCTTCCGGGGACAGCCGCGCGCCGGCGCTGGGCGTGGTGGATACGCGCTATGTCATCGGCGAGGTCCTCTGCGTGATTTTCCCGTTCTCCCATATCGCCGTCATATCGTAAAACAGGATGAAAAGGGGGCCTCTCCGCCAAGCGGAGAGGCCCCCTTGCCATTGGCTTAGGATACCATATTTTGACAGGAATAGACAGCTAAATTGTCAAAACGCGGATTGACGAAAATGGATAAAATTGTTATATTTGTTGACTAACTTAAAACATTATTATGTTATAAATAAATTTTATTATAAAATAGATAAAATATAAATATAACATACTGCAATCCCGATTTGTTTCTTCAATCGGGATAAACGGGAGAATAAAAACATAAATAAAGAGTAAATTTTAAATCTTCCATCAAATCAGCATAGTCGTTGCTTTGTCAATGCAACACTTAACATATATATACAAATTTGGGAGGATATTCATGCCTGTTACC
>DAOPLW010000085.1:0-5626 GCA_035391945.1 Oscillospiraceae bacterium
ACGCAAACAAGTATGTTCATTGTTCTCTTCCTCCTGCTTCTTCTTTTTTCGCGCAAGTCGGGCTCCGCCCTCTCTCGCGCCTTGCGCCGGAGAAGCCTCTTTTCCTTCTCTCCTCCGCCACAATTCCACTTCCGTATTATAGCTTGACTTGCCCGAAATTACAAGCCTTATCCAAAAAAACGTACGGATTTTCTGCATAATTTACAAAAGCTCTATATATGTAAAAACCCCCGAGGCGCAAGAGCCCCGGGGATCACCGGCTATGGGATTATTCGTTCGGTTCCGACATGAACATGACCGCCATCGTGTCCGGCCCGCAATGGGAGGAAATGGTGCAGCCGGCGCGGGTCACAAAAATCTCCCCGAAATCGCCGCAGGAACGGATGACGTTCAAAATCCCGCTTATCTGCTCCTCCCCCAGCCCCGAATGCGAAAGAAAGATGCGGGAGGGATCGATATCCGGGCAGGATGTGAGTTTGTCCCGCGCGTACTGCTCAAAAACCGACTGCAGCTTGCCTCGGTACCGCTTTCCTTCCCGGAGCATGCCATCGCGCATCTCGATGCTGGGCTTGATGCCCAGAAGCGTCGCGCCGGCGGCTGTGAGCGCCGAGCAGCGCCCGCCCTTGACCAGAAATTCCAAGGTGTTTATCACAAAGCTCGTATGTACCAGCGGACGCAGCGTCTCCAAGCGCTCGCCGATCTCCTCTGCCTCCAGCCCCGCGTCCCGCATGTCACAGGCCTTGCAGATCAAAAGCGCCATGCCCGTGCAGAGGCTGAGCGTATCCACGGCCGTCACGTTTCCCAGATGCTTCGCCGCGAGGCATGCGTTGTTGTGCGTCGAGGAGAGGGCGGAACTCAGATTGAGGTGCACCACGCTCATCCCGCGCTCCACGAAAGAACCGAAAAACGCCAGATATTCCGCGGGCGTCACCGCCGCGGTGGTCGGCAGAACGCCGCGCGCGCGGTAAATCTCAAAGATGTCATCCGCCGTGATGTCCTTGCCGTCCTTGAACTGCCGTTCCCCCTCCACAATGGTCAGCGGGATGGTCGCCACACGGAAGCGCTCCAGCAGTTCGGGAGACATGTCGCAGGTGGTATCCGCCGTTATCATGACCGGTCTCGCCATAGCCTCGTTCTCCTTAAAAATGTGCTGTGTTCTTACTCCCCCGGAGTAAAGAACAGTTTAGCACATCCTTTCGGCAAAGTCAAAAGTATGTAAAATTTAAGCGCAAAAATTTGAGCTCTTTCCTATTTTCAAGCACCGCGCCGCCGCACCCCTTTCCCATGCGGCATCTCCGTGGGAAAGGGCCGCCTACACCATCCGCAGGATCTCCCGCTTGAGCCGGGCGATGGTGCGCTTCTCCAGCCGGGATATGTAGGACTGCGAAATGCCCAGCGTCTCCGCGACCTCCTTCTGCGTGCGCTCGTTGCCGTCCCGGAGTCCGAAGCGCAGCACGATGATCTCCCGCTCCCGCTCCCCCAGCTTTTCCAGCGCCCGGGTGAGAAGCTGCCGGTCGACGTCCGCCTCGATGGGCCGCATCACCACGTCGCTTTCGGTCCCCAATACGTCCGAGAGGAGGAGTTCGTTCCCGTCCCAGTCCGTGTTGAGCGGCTCGTCGAAGCTCACCTCCGCGCGCTGCGCCTGGTTCTTCCGCAGGTACATGAGGATCTCGTTTTCGATGCAGCGGGAGGCATAGGTGGCAAGTTTGATGTTCTTCTCCGCCCGGTATGTCCCCACGGCCTTGATGAGCCCGATGGTCCCGATGGAGATGAGGTCCTCGATGCCGACACCGGTATTCTCGAAGCGGCGGGCGATATAGACCACCAGCCGGAGGTTGCGCTCGATCAGTTTCGACTTGGCGGCGGCGTCTCCCTCCCCCAGACGGGCGATGAGCGCACGCTCCTCCTCCCGCCCCAGGGGCGGCGGCAAAATATCCGAACCCCCGATGTAGTGGACGCCTTCGGACGGCAGAAGACCAAGACGGACGAGAAGCCGGCGGGCGGCCATACGCAACCGGAGAAGCAACATGTTACGGAACACCCCTTTCACAGCAGCTGGCCGTCCGGCGCGAGCGCCGTCCAGGCGCCGTCCGAAAGCGGATGCGGAGAGAGCGCCACCAGCACGTTTTTCTCCCTGCGGCGGCCGATCTCCGCTTCGTCCACACGCAGCGCGAGGAGGAGCCCTCCGTCAGTCCCTACGGCGCGGTACGGCAGAAGACGGAAGCGGGCGCCGAGGCCCGCCTCGGAAGCGAGCCCCATCGCCGCGACAGGGTCGCGCAGCCGCTCCGGCGTGAGCAGGGTCCGGAGCCGTCGCGGCAGTAAATCCCTGAGCGCCTCGCCCTCCGCCACGAGAACCGGCCGGTTCGTCATGGGGTCCGTGAGGGTGTTTCCCGTATCCACAAGCGCCCGCAGCTCCACCCGGTGGCCGAAACAGGCGAGCTTCACGTCCACCAGTTTCTCCCCGTCCCCGCCGTATTTCGCTGCACACCGGAACACCAGCAGAAAGAGCCCGTAGCAGATCGCGCCGCCCAGAAGCAGCGGTTCCATACCGACGGGAAGCGTCAGCGGGTTCCCGCTGAAAATCGCCGCGGCCAGAACGCCGCCTGCAAACGCGCAGGCTACGCCGAAAAAGAGCAGAACCTGCCGCAGGAAGCGTCTTGTACCGGAAAACGCCAGAAGCACCATCGCCACGCCGGCGGCAAGCACCATCGGCCCGGCGCGCAGGAAGGCAAAGGACGGGACATAGCGGAGGGCGGCGTACAGCCCGCCGAAGAGTGCGCCGGAGAGCAGCCTGAGGCGGCGGAGCGGCTCGCCAGAAAGGGCCGCCGCCGCGCGCAGGAGCGCATAGTCCATGACAGTGTTGACCAGAAACAGACTGTCGAGATACACCACCGTGACCATACGCTCACCTCCCCGGGACTTCCATTATAGGGGGGCGCGGCAGGCGGAAACCGTCGCAACCGGCGGCCGAAAAAGAAAAAGGACGGCCCGAAAGGCCGTCTGAGGCCGCCCGAAAAGTGCCCCCGGCACCTTTTCGGGCAGGCCTCGGCCCGCCGCATACGGAAACCGTCCGCCTTTTGCGGCCCGGTCCCGCCGTTACAGGCCAAGAAGCGTTTTGCCCACGCACATGCCGCGGGCGAAAACGGATCGCACCGGCGTTCGCGCCGTGCGCGGCGCGAACGCCGCAGGACGACGCGATTGCGCCGGAAGCCATCGACAGCCGCGTCTCCCGCCGAACTGCGCAAACTCCGCCGGGCTTTTCAGACAAAGCGGGACGACCTCCGGGGCCGTCCCGCCAAAGTTTTTTCGTGCGCATGGATGCATTGCACGCCCATAGAGGTGTAGACCGCGCCGGCCATGCCCTGAAAGGATTTTTGCGCATGTGCACGCACCGCATGTCCGGAAACGTCCGATAGGCTGCAATCGCGCCGGACGCTTTTCGTGTGCAAGCGCACATCGAAAGAGTACAAGGCCGGCAATCGGGACACGGCGGACGGAAGGCTTTTCGTGTATGCGCACACACCGCAGGCCCCTACCCGGCACATCGCTGCGGCGGCGCAGATTCTTCCGCGCCGCCGATTTCGAATTTCTCCCGCCGCCACGGCGGCAGGCCGCCGTGGCCTTTTCCCTCTGCGCAGCGTTTTCCGGCGGACCTGCAAACGGCCTGCCGGCTGTTCATCAAATCCGCCCGAAAAAGTGCGCGGCGCGGCGCCGCGCTAGGCGTCTCCGTCGCGCTCGATCTCCCGGATAAATCGCTCGATCTTGTTTCGCGGCGTCATGACCTCGTGCCCGCAGCCGAGGCAGCGGAGCTTGAAATCCATGCCGACGCGCAGGATCTTCCAGCGGTCGCTCCCGCACGGATGCTTCTTCTTCATACGCACCACGTCGCCCACACGCACATCCATTTGTTTTCCTCCTCGTGTCAATTCCCTCCTCCGCGCCGCATAGGATAAACCACTTTATCCCGGAAAAAAGGAGGAAAAAGTATGTCCCGGTTCTCACCCGAGGGCACACGCCTCGGAACGGCGGAAAACGCCGCTTATCTCACGCCGCAGGGACTCCAGAAGGCCCATGCGGAGGGAAGCATCCTGGAAGCCAGGGCGCTGCGCTGCGACCGCGCGCATAACCTGATCGTAGATCTGGGCGGAAAGAGCGGCGTCATCCCCCGCAATGAAGCCGCGCTCGGCATCGCCGAGGGAACCACGCGGGAAATCGCCATTTTATCCCGGGTCGGAAATCCGGTCTCGTTTCTTGTGACGGAAGCGTTCCCGGACGGCAGCGCGAACCTCTCCCGCCGCGCCGCCCAGGAAGCCGCTCTGGCATATATGATGGCAACGCTCCGGCCCGGCGACGTGATTCCTGCCGTCGTGACCCACCTGGAGCCCTTCGGGGCGTTCGTTGACATCGGCTGCGGCGTCGTCTCCATGATCAGCATCAAGCGCACCGCCGTCTCCCGCATCGCGCATCCGTCCGAGCGCTTCTCCGTCGGGCAGCATATTTTTGCCGCCGTGCTGGACATCGACCGTGTCAAACGGCGCATCATCCTCACCCACCGGGAGCTTCTCGGCACCTGGGAGGAAAACGTGGCTCTCTTCCACCCGGGCGAGACGGTCACAGGCATCGTGCGCAGCATCAAACCCTACGGAGTCTTCGTGGAGCTCACGCCCAATCTCTCGGGTCTGGCGGAGTACGTCCCGGCGCTCTCGGAAGGCGATGCAGTCTCCGTCTACCTCAAGTCCATCCTTCCGGATAAGGGGAAAGTAAAATTACTTGTCATTGATTGTATCACAGGAAAATATGAGCCTTCAGCGCTGCGATATTGGATCATCGGGGGGCACATCGATCACTGGCTCTACTGTCCGAACCGGCCCGGCGCGCCGGAGACGGTCTTCCCGTCCTGACCGGATTTTTCCCTGTCATTTCCCCTTTATTTTTTCCCAGTATGCACGAAAAGCGGCCTCGTTTTTGTTTTCGCCATATTCGTAATACACCGTGCCCAGCAGATCGTCCGGCAGATACTGTTGGTTTACATAATGATTTGGATAGCTGTGCGAATACCGGTACCCCTCTCCCCTGCCCAGCTTCTCTGCGCCGCCGTAATGGGAGTCGCGCAGACTTGCGGGAATGTCGCCGCCGCGGCCGTTTTTCACATCCGCCGCGGCTTTCCCGATGGCCAGGACGGCCGAATTCGACTTCGGCGCGGTGGAGAGCAGAATGGCCGCCTCCGCCAGCGGGATCTGGGCCTCCGGCAGGCCGAGCTGATTCGCGGCGTCCACACAGGCTCTCACGACTCCCATGGCCTGCGGATAGGCCAGACCAACGTCCTCGGCGGCGATGACGAGGAGCCTCCGGCAGGGAGAAATGAGATCGCCCGCCTCCAGAAGCCTTGCCAGATAGTGCAGCGCGGCGTCCGGGTCGGAACCGCGGATCGACTTCTGAAACGCAGACAAAATATCATAATGCGCGTCGCCGTCCCGATCGTACCGCATGGCGCTGCGCTGGGACACGTCTTTGGCATCGATAAGCGTTATGTTAACCTTTTTGCCCTTCCGCGGCGCGGCGGCGAACAGGAGCTCCACGGCGTTCACGGCTTTCCGCACGTCCCCGCCGCAGCTTTGGGCGATGC
>DAOPLW010000086.1:0-5619 GCA_035391945.1 Oscillospiraceae bacterium
CCTCGTCGCGTCGGCATCGATCCACGCCTTGATGCCCGCGTCGAAGTCAGGATCGCCGCCCTCCTGATAGAAGGTGGTCACGTAGATATCGACGTTCTTTCCCTTGGCCGCGCCGGTGATGACGTTGGAATCCCAGGTGTCGCCGGCCAGCAGCGGGAAGGTGACGGCCTGCGCGTCGGCCTGGTCGATGATGAGGGCCGCGGCCTCGGTGGAAACAGGCGCGAAGAAGACGTCCGCGTTGGCGTTCTTGGCGTTGGTCATGTAGGAAGCGAAGTCGCTGTTGCCCTCCGGGAACGTCTCATAGATGACGGTGCCGCCCAGCGCCTCAAAGGCCTGCTGGAAGTACTTGCACAGACCCACGGAATAATCGTCGCCCTGCTTGGCGAGGCAGTAAGCCGTCTGGGCCTGCCATCTGTCGACGGCCAGGTTCGCCAGAACGGTGCCCTGGAACGGATCCAGGAAGCAGATGCGGAAGTAGTGGGTGTTGCCCTCGGTCACGGCCGGGTTCGTGCAGGTCACGCCGATGACGGGGATGCCGGCTTCCTTAAACTTGTCGGAACCCGCGATGGAAACGCCGGAGCCGTAGGAGCCGAGCGCCACAGACACGCCCGCGCTCACGAGGTTGGCCGCCGCGGTCGGGCCCTTGTCGTTGGAGCTCTCGTTGTCCACGATCACCAGTTCAACCTTGTAGGTCTCGCCCGCGATCTCCACGGTGGGCTGCACTTCGTTCGCGTACTGGATGCCGAGCGTCTCCTGCTTGCCGCCGGCGCCGTTGTCGCCGGACGCAGGCTCGTAAACGCCGATCTTTACGACCTTCTCCTGCGATTCGCTCGCCGGAGCCTCGCTCGCCGGGGTCTCCTCCTTGCTGCAGCCGGCGAACAGGGCCAGCACCAGCACGCATGCGAGCAGAATTGCCAAAAACTTCTTCATACTGCGATCCTCCATTCATTCTTGATTGCCCAGGAATCCAAGTGAATCAAGCCTATCCGAGACGGACAGCGCAATCTGTTTGCCGCAGAAATACAAATGTCCGTTCACAGACGGGATTATCATACACCTCCGGTGGCAAAAATGCAAGATTTGATTTGGAGAAATTCACATCAAATTCTTCTTGGCTTTTGTGTTTCCTGTTGAAAAAACGCACTTGACAGGCCAATATCCCTTTGATACAATATATAAGCCGCTTTGAATGGGTACCAAAAGCCGGGCCTGGCCCGCGCCTACGAGAGCGAGTCCGTAATTAAGGAGAGAGGTGCATATCATGCACGCAATCATTGAAACCGGCGGGAAGCAGTACCGCGTGACGGAAGGCGACGTCCTCTTCATCGAGAAGCTCGACGCCGAGGCCGGCGATGCCGTCGTCTTTGACAAGGTCCTCGCCGTCGTGGACGGCGAGACCGCCACCTTCGGGGTCCCCGTCGTGGAGGGCGCCAAGGTCGAGGCCACGATCGTCAAGAACGGCAAGGGCAAGAAGATCCGCATCTTCAAATACAACGCCAAGAAGGGTTACCGCAAGCGTCAGGGTCACAGGCAGCCCTACACCAAGGTCGAGATCGGCAAGATCGCTCTGTCATGATCACCGTATCGTTCCATCTGGAAGGCCCGCGCATCACGGGGTTTACCTCGGCCGGGCACAGCGGCTACGCCGAAGCGGGAGGCGACGTCGTCTGCGCGGCGGTCACGAGCGCCGTCCGGATGGTCGAGTGCGCCCTCAACGAGGTGCTGGGTCTCTCGGTCCCCGTCCGGATTGACGAGGCCGCGGCAGAAATTTCCATCCGGCTGCCGGCCGCGCTCGCGCCGGAGGCGGAGCGCTTCTGCCAGAACCTCCTGGCCGCCATGATGGTCTATCTGGCGGAGCTACATGAGGAATATCCTGATTATATTACCGTTTTGGAGGTGTAAGACTATGATTCGGATCGGCTTACAGTTTTTTGCCCATAAGAAGGGCGTCGGCTCCACGCGCAACGGCCGCGATTCCGAGGCCAAGCGCCTGGGCGTCAAACGTTCGGACGGACAGTTCGTACTGGCCGGCAACATTCTGGTGCGCCAGCGCGGCACCAAGATCCACCCGGGCACCAACGTGGGCATCGGCGGCGACGACACTCTGTTCGCCCTCAAGAGCGGACACGTCCGTTTCGAACGTCTCGGGAAGGACCGCAAGAAGGTCTCCATCCACGAGATCGAGCAGTAACATGTTGAAACCGACGGGGCTGTCCACCGGACAGCCCCGTTATTTCTAGCTAGGGAGGTGCGCCATGGCGGCGGGCTTTATCGATACCGCACGGATCTCCGTGCGCGCCGGAGACGGCGGGGACGGCGCGGTGTCGTTCCACCGGGAGAAGTATGTGGCGGCAGGCGGCCCCGACGGCGGGGACGGCGGCCGCGGCGGGGATATCCTCGTCCACGCGGACGAGAGTCTCTCCACGCTCATGGATTTCCGCTATAAGCGGAAATATTCGGCGCAGAGCGGCGCAAACGGCGCAGGCGGGCGGAAATCGGGAAAGGACGGCGCGTCCCTCACCATCCGGGTCCCCCGCGGCACGCTCCTGCGCGACGCGGAGACAAACGAGATCATCCGCGACATGTCCGACGGCGAGGTATTCGTCCTTGCGCGCGGCGGACGCGGCGGCTGGGGCAACCAGCACTTCGCCACCCCCACGCGCCAGGTGCCGCGCTTTGCCAAGCCGGGCCTTCCCGGCGAGAGCCGGGACGTGGTCCTTGAGCTCAAGCTCCTGGCGGACGTGGGACTCATCGGCTTTCCGAACGTGGGCAAATCGACTTTTCTCTCCGTCGTCTCCAAGGCGCGGCCGAAAATCGCCAACTACCACTTCACGACCCTCTTCCCCAATCTGGGCGTGGTCTATGTCGACGAGGGCGCCAGCTTCGTCATGGCGGACATCCCGGGGCTCATCGAGGGCGCCGCGGCGGGCGCCGGCCTCGGATACGACTTTCTGCGGCATGTGGACCGCTGCCGCCTGCTCGTGCACCTGGTGGACGCTTCGGGAAGCGAGGGGCGCGACCCCGTCGCGGACCTGGACGCCATCAACGCCGAGCTGCGCCAGTACAGTCCCCAGCTCGCCGAGCGTCCGCAGTTTATCGTTGCGGCCAAGTGCGACCTCGTGCACGACGTGACGGCGCTCGCGCCGCTCCACCGCCGCGCGGAGGAGCTCGGATATCCTTTCTTCACGCTCTCCTCGGTCACGCAGAAGGGCGTGCGCGAGCTTGTCGCCGCCATCGCCAAAAAGCTCGCGGCGCTCCCGCCGGTGCGCGTCTACGAACCGGAGTACGTGCCCCGCCCGCCCGAGGTGGGCACCCCCGAGTCGCTCGACGTCCGGCATGAGGACGACCTCTGGCTTATCGAGGGGCCCTGGCTCCGGAAGCTCATGGCCAGCGTCAACTTCTCAGATTACGAGTCGCGCGTCTGGTTCGACCGCATGCTGCGCTCCTCCGGTCTCTTCGAGCGGCTGGAGGAGATGGGTATACAGGACGGAGACACGGTGAGCCTGTACGACCTCGAATTTGAGTACAAAAAGTAATATTTTGATATATGGATACAAATTGTAGCTTTGAATTGCTCGGAAAATACAAATTGTATCAGGGCGAGAATTGCTTCCGGCTGGGATCGGACGCGCTCCGTCTGGCCGCGTTCGCCACGGTGCGGGAGGGAAACCGCGTCTGCGACCTGGGCTGCGCCTCAGGCGCGCTGCCGCTGCTCCTGCTTGGGCGGGCGGCCTGCCGCGTAACGGGCGTCGAGCTTGACGCCCGCGCAGCGGCGCTGGCGCGGCGCAACATTCTGGAAAACGAGCTCGCGGACGTATTTTCCGTCGTGGAGGGCGACCTGCGGAACGTGCGGGCGCTCCTGCCGGCCGCCTCGTTCGACCTTGTCGTATGCAATCCGCCCTACTTCCCGGCGGGAAGCGGAAAGCTGCCGCAGGATATGGCGCGCGCGGCCGCGCGCGCCGAGGTCTCCCTCACCCTTCCGGACGTCTGCCGCGCCGCGGCATGGCTTTTGCCGCACGGCGGGCGCTTCGCGCTCTGCCACCGGCCGGAGCGCCTGACGGACGTGCTGTGCGCCCTGCGCGAAGCGCGCCTGGAGCCGAAGCGTCTGCGTCTTTCGGGGCATGCGGGCGGAAAGCCGAATCTGATCCTCGCGGAGGCCGTCCGCGGCGCGCGGCCGGGCCTCGACGTCGAAGCGGAGGTGCTGCCCTGATGGCGGGAAAACTGTATCTGGTGGGAACGCCCATCGGGAATTTGGGCGATATCTCCCCGCGCGCGGCGGAGACGCTCGCGGCCGCGGATTTCATCGCCGCGGAGGACACCCGCGTCACGCGGAAGCTCCTGAACCACCTCGGCATCAAAAAACCGCTTCTAAGCTATTACCGGCACAACGAGGCCGCGCGCGGGGACGAGGTGCTCTCCCGCATCCTCGCGGGCGAAACCTGCGCGCTCGTCACGGACGCGGGGATGCCCGCCGTGAGCGATCCGGGCGAGGAGCTCGTGCGCCTGTGCGCCGGAGCCGGCGTCGCGGTCGAAGCCGTGCCCGGCCCCTGCGCCCTCGTCTGCGCGCTGGCGGTCTCGGGGCTCCCCACCGGGCGCTTCACCTTCGAGGGCTTTCTCGCCATGAACCGGAAAAACCGCCGCGCGCATCTGGAGGCGCTGCGCGGCGAGCCGCGCACGATGCTCTTCTACGAGGCGCCGCACAAGCTTCCCGCCACGCTGGAGGACCTCGCGGCGGCGTTCGGACCCGAGCGGCGCGTGTCCGTCTGCCGGGAACTGACCAAGCTCCACGAGGAGACGCGCCGCACCACGCTGGGCGAGGCGGCCGCCTTCTACCGCGAGAACACGCCCCGCGGCGAATTCGTGCTGGTCGTCTCCGGCGCGGAGAAAGTGGCCGCGGAGAAAAGCGGGGAGGACGGCATGGACGCCGCGCTCCGCCGCGTCGCGGAGCTCTCCGCCGGCGGAGCGAGCTTCGGCGACGCGGTCAGGCAGGCGGCCAAGGAGTGCGGCGTGGCGCGCAACGCGCTCTACACCGCGGCGCTCGACGCCTGAATCCGACAGGATTCGCGGCGCCGCGGATCCCCCCTCCTTCCCGCGCCGTTTCCAGTCCGCCGCCTAAATTTCTTCTTTTGCGGCATCTGCGAAAAGCAAATAACGAGGACGGAAAGTGTGCTTTCCGTCCTTCTTTTTTGGTTATTTTTCACAGATTTGTCTTGCATATCCACGGGGCTCCGTATTATAATGTTACCAAGCCCGGCCCCGCCATTCGGAGGTGGCGCGGCCGGACGACTTTCAAAAATCTGGAAAAGGAGTTATCGCGAATGAAGAAGATTCTTGCTCTTATGCTGGTGCTTATCATGGTATTCGCCCTGGTATCCTGCACCAAGACCGAGACGCCCGCCAGCCAGGCACCCGCCTCGGAAGCACCCGCCTCGGAGGAACCTGCCGCGAAGAATCCGGAGGACTACACGGGCAATCTCGTCGTTTACTCCCCGCACGATGCCGATCCTCTCAACGCCGGCGTCGCTCTCTTCCAGGAAACATATCCCAACATTAAAGTCGACGTCGTGGCCGCCGGCACCGGCGAGCTGCTGCAGCGCATCCAGGCCGAGAGCGCCAACC
>DAOPLW010000087.1:0-5560 GCA_035391945.1 Oscillospiraceae bacterium
CCCGCGCGTCGATTTCATCCGCCGCGAGGGCACCTACCTCTTCTGGGCGGACTTCTCCTCGTTCGGCCTTCCGGACGACGAGCTCACCGCGTTTCTCCACGGCGCGGGGCTCTACCTGGGCGAGGGCAAGCGCTTCGGCACGGGCGGGGACGGCTTTGTGCGCGTGAACCTCGCCTGCCCGGCGCGCTATCTGAAGGACGCCGCGCGGCGTCTGGACGAGGCGGCGTCCAGGCGCGGCCTGCCGCGCTGACGGCGCGGCGGTCCCGTGCGCGGCGCAGACGGCCGGGACCCGCCGGCTTTCGTACCGCACGGAACATTCGGGCGGAATCAACCGCCTCCCCGGGATTCACGGAGGGACAGAGAGGCCCGGACGGCGCGAAAGGCCGCGGCGCGCGGCCGCATTTTCTCTCTGTTCCCAGAAAGGAGGCGAAGCATGGAATACCGGCCCGTGGAGGCGCCCCGGCACCGCTCGAAGCTGCGCGCCCGGTGCGGCGCGGCGTACTACGGTCTTCTCAGGCGGCTTCTGTGGGGCCTCGGGCGGTACCGCTTCGCTTCCGCCCACGCGCAGCCCCTGCCCTGCGTGCAGTACGCCCACAGAACGGTCCTGCTGCGCCGCCTGAAGGATGTCGACATGCGCCTGCAGCACAACAAGATCGTGAACCTAAAGCTGGCTGCCGCCCGGCTCGACGGCATCGTTCTTCAGCCCGGAGAGGTGTTCAGTTTCTGGAGGCTCGTCGGAAAACCCACGAGGCGCAAAGGCTACATCGAAGGGATGGTGCTGCGCAGCGGGCGGGTCTCCGCGGGTGTGGGCGGCGGCCTGTGCCAGATGTCCAACCTCATCCACTGGATGACGCTGCATACGCCTCTGACCGTCGTCGAGCGGCACCGCCACGGGTACGACGTGTTCCCGGACGCAAACCGGACGCAGCCCTTCGGAAGCGGCGCGACGTGCTTTTACCCGCACGGCGACCTTATGATCCGAAACGACACAAACGAGGCGTTCCAGCTTCTTGTCCGGGTGGGCGGGGAATATCTGGAGGGGGAGTGGCGCGCCGAAAACCCGCCCGCCTTCCTCTATGAGGTATTCGAGCGGAACCACGAGATGCGCGGAGAATACTGGGGAGGCTTCAGCCGCCACAACGATCTTTTCCGACGGATTCTGGGCCCGGACGGCCATTTTCTCCGGGAGGAGTATCTCCTCTCCAATTCAGCCGTCATGATGTACTCCCCCTTTCTCCCGCAGAGCGGGGACCACGGCGATTACATCAGATAAGCCTGGCAACGAAAGAGGGCGCGGCGCATCGGGACGGTCCGCACCTTTTTTTGCAGCGCGCCATACCGGTCCGGCCGGACGTTTTCCGCCGGCGGGACCCCCGGAGATCATCTCCCGGGCAACCCCGTTTTGCGGGAGGCGCGGGCCGCGCCTCCCGCGCTTACAAAAAAGTCCCGGCCTCAGAAAGCGCCCCCGGCGGCATGCCGGGGGCGCTTTCTGTCAATCCTTCGTATTCGGGCGGCATGCCCGCAGCGCTTCGCCTGCCGCGGCCGTGCCCATGAAAAAAGAGGGACGCGGAACGCGTCCCTCTTTCTCCTTCGTTTACTGCTCGTCGGCGTCGATCATGTCCTGCGTGATGGGGGACTCCGGCGTGACGCCGGTATCGTAGTCCCGGTACATGGCCATGCCGCTGCCGGCCGGGATGAGCTTGCCGATGATGACGTTCTCCTTGAGGCCCAGCAGATGGTCGACCTTGCCCTTGATGGCGGCCTCGGTGAGCACCTTCGTCGTCTCCTGGAAGGAAGCCGCGGAGAGGAAGGAATCCGTCGCGAGAGACGCCTTCGTGATGCCCATGAGGAGCTGCGTGCAGGTCGCCGTGCGGAGGGCCTCGCCGTCCTCCCCCGTTTCGCCGGCGTCGATGCGCTTCTGGACCGCGCGGTTGGCGTCGATGAATTCGAACCGGTCCACGGTCGAGCCGGAGAGAAGGTTTGTGTCGCCCGCCTCGTCGATGCGCACCTTGCGCAGCATCTGGCGCACGATGACCTCGATGTGCTTGTCGTTGATGTCAACGCCCTGCTGGCGGTAGACGCGCAGGACTTCCTGGATCAGGTAGTCGTGCACCGCGCCGACGCCGCGGATGCGCAGCACCTCGTGGGGCGAGAGGGCGCCGTCCGTGAGCATGTCGCCCTGCGTCACCCGGTCGCCGTCCTGCACGCGGATGCCCGCGCTGTACGGTACGGCATAGGAATGAACTTCGCCGTCGTCGCCGGTAACGACAATGTTGCATACGGCGCTGCGGCGGGTCTCCTCGATGGTGATCTTGCCTGAGATCTCGGCGAGCTGCGCCATTTTCTTGGGCTTTCTGGCCTCGAAGAGCTCCTCGACGCGCGGGAGGCCCTGCGTGATGTCGTCGCCGGCGACGCCGCCGGTGTGGAACGTACGCATGGTCAGCTGCGTGCCGGGCTCGCCGATGGACTGCGCGGCGATGATGCCGACCGCCTCGCCCGGGCCGACCGGCTCGCCGATGGCCAGGTTCATGCCATAGCATTTGGCGCACACGCCGCTTCTCGCATGGCAGCCGAGGACGCTGCGCACATGGACCCGCGCCTCGCCGCTTTCGGGATGCTCGGCGGCGTATTTCTCCAGGGCGGAAGCCACGCGTCTGGCCGTCTCGGGAAGGATCATCTCATCCTTGGAGGCGAGCCGCTCGCCCGTCGCGGGATCGACGACGTCCTCCACCGGGTAGCGGCCGCGCAGACGCTCGGCGAGCGGCTCGATGACCTGGCCGCCCTCCTGGATGGTCTTTACCCAGATGCCCTCGTTGGTGCCGCAGTCAAGCTCGCGGATGATGACGTCCTGCGAGACGTCCACCAGGCGGCGGGTGAGGTAACCGGAGTCGGCGGTGCGCAGCGCCGTGTCGGCGAGGCCCTTGCGCGCGCCTCTGGAGGAGATGAAATACTCCAGAACGGTCAGGCCCTCGCGGAAGTTGGCCTTGATCGGGATCTCGATCGTGCGGCCGGAGGTGTTGGCCATGAGGCCGCGCATGCCGGCCAACTGGCGGATCTGGTTCATCGTGCCGCGGGCGCCGGAGTCGGCCATCATAAAGATCGGGTTGAAGCGGTCGAGGTTGCTCTGCAGGGCCTCGGTGACGTCCTTGGTGGTCTGCTCCCAGACCTTGACGACCAGCCGGTAGCGCTCGTCGTTCGTGATGAATCCGCGCTTATACTTCCGGTCGATGGCGACGACCTTCTGCTCGGTCTCGGCAATGAGGGTCTTCTTCGCCTCCGGCACGGTCATGTCGGAGATGGAGATGGTCAAAGCGCCGCGCGTGGAGTATTTATAGCCCAGGGCTTTGATGCTGTCAAGCACGCCCGCGGAGATGGTGAAGCCGTATTTCGCGATGCACTTTTCGATAATCTTCCCGAGCTGCTTCTTGCCGCAGACGAAGTTGATCTCGGGATCAAACCTCGTCTCCGGGTCCGTGCGGTCCACGAAGCCCAGGTCCTGCGGGATGTTCTCGTTGAAGATGAGGCGACCGACGGTGGTGCGCACCATCTGCCGGACGGTCTTCCCGTCCACCTCGCGCTCCATGCGGACCAGGATCGGCAGGTGCAGGTCGAGCGTCCCCTCGTCGTAGGCCAGCCGGGCCTCTTTTCCGTCGGAGAAGGTGCGGAAGACTTCGCGCGGCTTGCCGGCAGACGTACCGGCCACCTCCGCCGCAAGATAGGCGGCTGTGGCCACCGGGCGGTCTCCGTCCATGACCCAGATGTGGTCATCCGCGCCGATCTTCCCCGCCTTGAGGGCCTTCGCGGCCTCGGCGGCGGAAGCGAACGTCCTGCCCGGGTCGTTTGCCGCGTCGCGCTCGTAAGTGAGGTAATAGGAGCCGAGGACCATGTCCTGCGTGGGCACGGTCACGGGGCCGCCGTCCTGCGGACGCAGGAGGTTATTCGCAGAGAGCATGAGCACCCGCGCCTCGGCCTGCGCCTCGGCGGAAAGCGGCACGTGCACGGCCATCTGGTCGCCGTCGAAGTCGGCGTTGAAAGCGGTGCAGACCAGCGGGTGGAGCTTGATGGCGCGGCCCTCGACGAGCACCGGCTCGAAAGCCTGGATGCCGAGGCGGTGGAGCGTCGGGGCGCGGTTGAGCATGACGGGGTGCTCGTGGATGATCGTCTCCAGCGCGTCCCAGACCTCGGTCCGGCCGCGGTCCACGGCCTTCTTCGCGCTCTTGATGTTGTTGGCGAGGCCGTCCTCGACGAGCTTTTTCATGACGAACGGGCGGAAGAGCTCGAGCGCCATCTCCTTCGGGAGGCCGCACTGGTAGATCTTCAGTTCCGGGCCCACGACGATGACGGAGCGGCCGGAGTAGTCCACGCGCTTGCCCAGGAGGTTCTGGCGGAAGCGGCCCTGCTTGCCCTTGAGCATGTCGGAGAGGCTCTTGAGCGCGCGGTTGTTCGCGCCCGTGACGGCGCGGCCGCGCCTGCCGTTGTCGATGAGGGCGTCCACGGCCTCCTGGAGCATGCGCTTCTCATTTCTCACGATGATGTCCGGGGCGTTTAGCTGGATGAGGCACTTTAAGCGGTTGTTGCGGTTGATGACGCGCCGGTAGAGGTCGTTCAGGTCGCTCGTGGCGAAGCGGCCGCCGTCGAGCTGGACCATCGGACGGATCTCGGGCGGGATGACCGGGAGAACATCGATGATCATCCACTCCGGGCGGTTGCCGGAGAGGCGGAACGCCTCCACGACCTCCAGGCGCTTGATGATGCGCGCCTTCTTCTGGCCGGAGGCCGTCTTGAGCTCGGCGCGCAAAGTTGTGGAAAGCTCCTCGAGGTCGATGTCGGCCAGGAGCTTCTTCACCGCCTCGGCGCCCATGCCGGCGTCGAAATCGTCCTCGTATTTCTCCCGCATGTCGCGGTATTCCTTTTCGGTGAGGATCTGGTTCTTCTGGAGGGGAGAGAAGCCGGGGTCCGTGACGATATACGCCGCGAAGTAGAGCACCTTTTCCAGAATGCGCGGGGAGATGTCCAGAAGCAGGCCCATCCGGGAGGGGATGCCCTTGAAGTACCAGATGTGCGAGACGGGCGCGGCCAGTTCGATGTGGCCCATGCGCTCGCGGCGCACCTTCGCGCGGGTGACCTCAACGCCGCAGCGGTCGCAGATCTTGCCCTTGTAGCGGATCTTCTTATACTTGCCGCAGTGGCATTCCCAGTCCTTCGTCGGCCCGAAAATGCGCTCGCAGAAGAGGCCGTCGCGCTCGGGCTTGAGCGTGCGGTAATTGATGGTCTCCGGCTTTTTCACCTCGCCGTGGGACCACGTACGAATCATTTCGGGAGAGGCGATCCCGATCTTGATGGCGTCAAACGTGTTGTAACTCATATCCGTCGCCCCCCTTATTCCGCATCCGGGAATTCGTCGTCGCCGCCGAATTCCTCCTCGTCGCTTTCGTCCTCAATGACTTCGCCGTTCTCATCCTCGATGTCGAAGCCGCCTTCGCGCAGCTCGTCGTCCTCGGGGATATAGAGATCGTCACCCATCGCGCCGGGCTGATAGGTGTCCTCGTCGTCGTCCTTG
>DAOPLW010000088.1:0-5549 GCA_035391945.1 Oscillospiraceae bacterium
CGTGCGCCTACATGGGCCTGGACCTCACGGTCTATATGGTCAAAGTCTCCTTCGAGCAGAAGCCCTACCGCAAAGCGGTCATGGAGACCTACGGCGCGAAGGTCTTCTCCTCTCCCTCGGACACCACCGAGGCCGGGCGGAAGATCCTCGCCGCGCATCCGGAGAGCACCGGCAGCCTCGGCTGCGCCATCTCCGAGGCCGTGGAGGTCGCCGTGGGCACCCCGGGCACCCGCTACGTCCTCGGGAGCGTCCTCAACCAGGTCCTGCTGCACCAGACCGTCATCGGCCAGGAGGCCGCCGCGGCCATGGCGAAGTACGACGAATACCCCGACATCCTCATCGGCTGCGCCGGCGGCGGCTCCAACCTGGGAGGCCTCATGGCGCCGTTTATGGCCGACCGCCTCGCCGGGCGCCGCGCGCCGCATTTTATCGCCGTGGAGCCCGCGAGCTGCCCGTCCCTCACGCGCGGCCGCTTCGCCTACGACTTCTGCGACACGGGCCACGTGACCCCGCTGGCGAAGATGTATACCCTCGGCAGCGGCTTCATCCCCTCCCCCAACCACGCCGGCGGCCTGCGCTACCACGGCATGAGCCCCATCCTCTCCCAGCTCTATCACGACGGCTATCTCGACGAGGCGCGCGCCGTGGGCCAGGTGGAGGTCTTTGACGCGGCGACGTTTTTCGCCAAGGCGGAGGGCATCCTGCCCGCGCCGGAGAGCGCCCACGCGATCCGCGTGGCCATGGACGAGGCCCTCAAGTGCAAGGAGACCGGAGAGGCGAAAACCATTCTCTTCGGCCTCACCGGCACCGGTTACTTCGATATGGCGGCCTATATGCTCTACCACTCCGGCAAGATGACCGACCGCATCCCCACGGACGAGGAACTCGAGGAGGGCTTCGCCACGCTTCCCAAAGTGGAATAACAAAAAAGGGGGGCTCCGCGTCTGCGGAGCCCCCCTCCTTCAGGGAAGGGAAACAATATACTGCGCCGCCGCCCAGAGGACGAGGAGATGCGCGGGATAGAATATGTAGAAGAAATATTTGCTTCCCCCGCCCCGGCGTCCGTCGTAGAACCAGAGCAGGACATAGGCGGGAAGCGTCCACGGCGAAACAATGACAAGCACCGCCGCACAGGCCAGGAGCCGCCAGAAGCGCCGCCCGCGCAGCAAATAGAGAATGGCGATTGCCGCGACGCCCAGAAAGACGTACTCGCTCCTTATCAGATACGCCAGAGCCCCGCCCGCCGCTGTCACGAGGATGCGCAGCGCAACGCCCCGGGTGTTCAGCTTTTCACCGCGCTCCTCAAGATACCGGAGGGCCATGAGCGTGAGCAGCCCGATCGTCAGCGTGAAAAGGACGTTCTGGATGCCAGGGTAAAAGATCGCGCCGTGGAACGCCAGATTGTACGGGATCTCGGAGAGCAACGCGAACGCGAAAAGGCGCAGCGCGTATTTTTTCGCGTTTTTCGTATGGACAAACCCCTCCACCAGGAGGAAGCAGAAGATCGGGAACGCGACGCGGCCGACGTCCCCGCAGACTGGCTCCCAGAAGAGCGCCAGCCGCACCGCGCGGGGCGTGTCCGCCGTGACGAGCAGCATTCCGTTTTCCAGCAACGGCCTGTAAAACGCCCGCAGCACCGTCGAACCGAAATGGTCGGCCACCATGGCGCTCACCGCGATGATCTTCAGCGTCCTGCCGCTCAGTCCGTGCCCCATATTTTCAGCCTCCATTCTGTATTAAATGAACTAATACGGATAATATACTACGCCGCATTGCGGAAGTCAAGCGGAACCCGAAAAAAATCGGTCCGCATTTTTTGCCGCATTTTGAAAGAAAGCGTTTGCATAAACCGGCCCGGTCTGTTATCATGGGCTTTATATTTATTAAGAAAGCCGGCGAACCGAAATGAACAAAGGACTTCTATCCGTCGTGCTCTGCTACATCCTCTGGGGCGTTTTGCCGCTCTTCTGGAAGCTGCTGGGCGCCGTGGACCCGGTGTACGTGCTCTGCGCGCGGATCCTCTTCTCGTGCGCGGCGTACTGGGTCATCTCCGCCGCGCGCGGCAAGTGGGGTCTGGTCCGCGAGGCGCTGCGGCAAAAACGGCGCATCGCGCTCGCGTTCCTTTCAGGCGCCCTTCTTTCGCTCAACTGGGGCACTTTCATCTGGGCCGTCAGCTCCGGCCACGTGCTCGATTCCAGCCTGGGCTACTACATCAACCCGCTCATGGTCATCGTCATCGCGGCGGGCTTCTTTCACGAAAAGCTCTCCCGCCTGGAGTGGACGGCCGTGGCGCTTGCGGCGGTCGGCGTCTTTATCACCGTGGCCGCCACGGGGGCGCTCCCCTGGATTTCGCTTCTCCTCGCCTGCACCTTCACGGCTTACGGCACGGTCAAAAAGGCCGTGGACCTCGACAGCGAGACGGCGCTCTTCCTCGAGATGCTGATGGTCGTCCCCTTTGCGGCCGCCTACCTCATCTACGCGGAAGCAACCGGCACAGGCGCTTCCGGCATCCTCTCCGGCGCGCAGTTTCTGCTCCTGCCGGCGGCTGGCATCGTCACGGCCGTGCCGCTGATCCTGTTTTCGGACGGGGTGCGGCGCGCGCCGTACTACCTCGTCGGCATCGTGAGTTTCATCGGCCCGACGCTCCAGTTCTTCTGCGGGCTTCTCACCGGCGAGCCGTTCACCCCGATCCGGGCCGTCACCTTCTGTTTTATCTGGACCGGCATCGCGCTCGTCATTGCAGACAAGCTCCGCCGGCGGCAGATTCCTGCGGCGCTGCCCGCGGAAAAAAGCGCATAACGTATTTGCCGAAAAACAATGTTTTTCGGCAAGGAGGGGTTCGGCCTGCGTACAGAATTGCGTCAAAGCCGCAATTCCGCACGTTTGCGGCCTGAGAAGTATTTTTGCCCGGCGCATGTCCGTGCAAAAAATCGCTTTTATTTTCTTTCGCCGCCTGCGGGCAGCGAAACTCTGCGAGGCTTTTTTGACAAGCTGAGGCGTCCGGGAAATGAATTCCCGGACGCCTTTTTGTTTTACGATTTCGGTTGGCCATCCCAGCATGGAACGGCGCGTCCGGCCAAAATCCTTTCGCACGGCGAAAGGACGAGAGCGCTCTTCCGATCGTCAAAGGGCCCGATCGCCTACGCGCCGCCGGCGACGGCCCAGAGATAGAGGGACGCCGCCGTGCCGTAAGGCGAGTAAAGCGCTCGATAGCGCTCGAAAAGCGGGCGGTCGATGCGCTCGTGCCCGTGCAGGAGCGAAAGTCCCTTTCGGATTCCGAAGTCGCCGAAGCTGAGAACGTCCGGCCGTCCGAGCGAGAAAATGAGAAGCATCTCCGCCGTCCACGCCCCCACGCCGCGCAGGGCCGTGAGCGCCTCGGCGACCTCCCGGTCCCCGGCGCGGCGCAGCGCCTCCGGGTCGACGGCGCCCGAACGGAACGCCTCGGCCGCGCCCTTGAGATACCCCGCCTTGCGCAGGCTCAGCCCGCAGCCGCGCAGCGCTTCGTCGGGGACTGCGGCGACGGCCTCCGGCGTAATCGCGCCCAGAAAGGCCGTCAGGCGTGCGAGGACGGCGTCCGCCGCCCGGCCGGAGATCTGCTGGCTCACGATGGAATCGGCGAGCGCCGCGAAGAGGTCCGTCCGCAGTTCCCGCCGCAGCGGGCCGATGCGCGCGATGGCTTCGCCCAGCAGCGGGTCGCGCCCGGCGAGATACTCGCAGGCGCGCGCGTCACACTCAAAATACGGCATCCGGATTTTCCAGTCCGAGGAGCGCGCGCTTGACGTCCAGCCCGCCGCCGTAGCCCGTGAGCGAGCCGTCCGCCCCGACGACGCGGTGGCACGGGATCAGAATGGGCAGGGGGTTGCGGTGGTTCGCCCCGCCCACCGCGCGGCCGGCGCGGGGACTGCCGATCGCGGCGGCGATATCGCCGTAGCTGCACGTCCGGCCGTACGGGATCGCCCCAAGCGCCTCCCAGACGCGCTTCTGGAACGCGGTCCCCTCCGGCGCGAGCGGGAGGTCGAACGTTTTCCGCCTGCCGGCAAAATATTCCGAAAGCTCCCGCGCTGCCTTCCGCAAAAGCGGCGTCTCCCCGGGCAAAGCCTCCCGCGGGGCGGCCTCTCCGGGGAGGAGCAGGCGCGTGAGCGCGCCGTTTTCCTCCACGATTCCGACGCGTCCTATCGTTGTATCCAGGTAAAGCAGCGTGGACATGCAAAACGCCTCCCAAAGAAAGATGGCAGGATGATGATGTCCATCCTACCATCTTTCTGTCGATTTTACAACCGCTCCGTGACGGGGCCGAGCCGTTTCGCCGCGGCCGCGGCGGGGAAGGAGAGCAGAACGTCCCCCGGTATGGGGAGAAGAAAGCCGGAGAAGAGGATCGCCCCCGCCGTCACGTCGCGCCCGAGATAGACGCGGCTGACGAGCCACAGATACGGCACGCCCGCGGCGTAGACCACGCCGAGCCCCGCGAGGCAGGCGAAGAAGAGCCGCCGGAAGGACGGCGCGGGGACGGCGTGCGCCACGCGCCCGGTCACATAAGCCCCGCCGATGAAACCGAGGAGATACCCGAAGGTCGGGTGGAACACGTAAGTGATCCCGCCGCCACCGGTAAAGATCGGTAAGCCCAGAAGGCCGAGGGCGACGTAAACCGCCGCGCTCAGGGCGCCCCGCCGGGCGCCCAGGAGGAGCCCCGCAAGGGAAACCGTCAGCGTCTGGAGCGTCACGGGAATGAGCGGAAGCGGAATGCGCAGGAACGCACCGGTGGCGATGAGCGAAGCGAAGAGCCCGCAGAGCGCGAGATCACGGACGCGGAGAGAGGAGGACCGCAAGAAAAAACACCTCAATTCAGGCGGACGGAGACCTCGCCCGCGGAGAGCAGAGCCTCCCGTCCGTCGGGATAGCGCACACGCAGGCGGCAGTCGTCGTCCACGTCCAGGGCGAGCGCGAGGCCGCCCTCGCCGCCGGAGATGATCCGGATCTCCCGCCCGAGGACCAGCGAGCGCCTGCGGTACGCCGGTACGAAGCGCCGGGCGGAGAGATCCCGGCAGAAGGGCGTCACGCGGTTGAGGATCTCGGCGGCGAGACGGTTGCGCAGATCGCCCCGCGGCGCGTCAAAGACCGCGCCGGCGCGCTCGGCGAGGTCCTCCGGGAATCCTTCCCCGGGCGGGTAAACGTTGACGCCGATGCCCAGCACCGCGTAGTCCAGCGCGCCTGTCTCGAGGTCAACCCCCGCCTCCGTAAGGATCCCGCAGATCTTCTTCCCGTCGAGGTACACGTCGTTGACCCATTTGATCCCGGCCTTCCGCCCCGAGACGGCCTCGACGGCTTCGGCAACGGCGACCGCCGCCGCGGTCGTGATGAGCGCCGCCTCGCCGGGCGGCGCGTCCGGGCGGAGGAGCACGCTCAGGTAGAGCCCCGTGCCGCCGGGCGAAAAAAAGCTGCGCCCCATGCGCCCGCGGCCCGCGGTCTGCTCTCCCACCGCCAGCACCGCGCCCGCCGCTTCCCCGGAAGCGGCGCGCTCCTTAAGGACCGTGTTGGTGGAGGAGACCCGT
>DAOPLW010000089.1:0-5540 GCA_035391945.1 Oscillospiraceae bacterium
CCCACGGATCGGCCGAGGCAATATGCGCTCGGCTCCCCCGATAAAAGGAACTGGCGGAGAGAGTGGGATTCGAACCCACGGATGCTCTCGCATCGCCGGTTTTCAAGACCGGTGCCATAAACCAACTCGACCATCTCTCCCTGTGGAGCCGGCCTCCGGCGCGTCACAGCGCGAAAATTATGATACCATACACCGTCTTCTTTGTCAATCAAAAAACGCCCGCGCGATACGCACGGCGGCCATGGCGTCCCGGCCGTAAAAGTCCGCGCCGATGCGCGAGGCATACTCCTCCGTGAGGACCGCGCCGCCCACCATCACACGGCAGTCCAGCGCCGCTTCACGCAGGGCGGAAATCGTCTTCTCCATGCTTGGGACCGTCGTCGTCATGAGGGCGCTTAATCCCACGAGAGGCGCCCCTTCCTTCCGGACGGCCTCCACCACCGCTTCCACCGGCACGTCGCGCCCCAGGTCGGTCACGGCGTAGCCGTAATTCTCCAGAAGCGCCCGGACGATGTTCTTCCCGATGTCGTGGATATCGCCCTGCACCGTGGCCAGTACAATCCGGCCGCGCCGGCTCTCCGCCGCGTCCAGGCGGCCGCGGATCACTTCGAAGGCCGCCTTCGCCGCCTCCGCCGCCATGAGAAGCTGCGGGAGAAAGACCGTTCCCGTCTCGTAGCCGCGGCCCACCGCGTCCAGCGCCGGCACCAGCGCCTCCTCGACGACCTCCATAGGTCCTTTCGTCTCCAAAAGCGCCCGCGCGGCCTCCGCCGCCGCTTCGCGCAGCCCGCGCCGGACGGCCGCCTCCAGCGTCATGCCCTCCCCTGCCGCAGGCGCGGCGGCAGACGTCTGCGGCGCGGCGTGCGCGATATAATCCTCGCAGTTGCCGTCCAGGCCCGTGAGCGCGCGGTAATTGCGCCAGACCTCCAGCATCGGCGCGGAGGACGGATTCAAAATTGCGGCGTCCAGCCCGCGCGTGAGCGCCATCGTATAAAACGCGGCGTTGAGCTTCTCCCGCTGCGGCAGGCCGAAGCTCACGTTGGAGACGCCCAGGCTCGTGCGCACGCCCAGTTCGCGCCGGACAAGCTCCAGGGCGTCCAGCGTCACTTTCGCCGCGTCCGGGTCGGTGCCGACGGTCATGGTAAGAACGTCCACAACGATGTCCCGCCGGCGGATCCCATACGCCTCGGCGGTGTCCACGATCCGGTGCGCCACCGCGAGACGGCCCTCGGCCGTCTCGGGGATCCCCTTCTCGTCGAGCGTGAGCGCGACAACCGCGCCGCCGTATTTTTTCAGGAGCGGAAAGACCGTCTCCATCGAAGCCTTCTTGCCGGAGACGGAGTTGACGAGCGCCTTTCCGTTATAAACGCGCATGGCGCGCGCGAGCGTCTCGCCGTCGGCGCTGTCGATCTGGAGCGGCAGCGGCAGGATGCCCTGGAGCTCCGTCACGAGACGCGCCATCACGGCCGCCTCGTCGAGTTCCGGCAGCCCCGCGTTCACGTCCAGGATGTGCGCGCCGGCTTCCATCTGCTCGGCGCCCAGGCGCAGAATGTAGTCCAGGTCCATCGTCCGAAGCGCCTCCTTGAGGCGCTTTTTCCCCGTCGGGTTGATTCGCTCGCCGATGAGAACCGGGTCCCCTCCGATGGAGACCGCGCGCGCGTAGGAGGACACAAGCGTGCATGAGACAGGCTCAATGGGCCGCGGGGTTACGTCCCGGCAGAGCCGGACGGTTTCGCGGAGATGCTCCGGCGTGGTGCCGCAGCAGCCGCCCACCGCCCAGGCGCCCGCCTCGGCCAGGCGGCGCATCGCGGAGGCGAATTCCTCCGGGCCGACGCGGAAGACCGTCCGGCCGCATTCGATGCAGGGCAGACCCGCGTTCGGCTGCACCAGGATCGGCAGATCCGTGCAGGCGCGAAGCTGCCGCACCAGAGGCACCATCTGTTCGGGTCCCAGGCCGCAGTTGAACCCGAGCGCGTCCACGCCAAGGCCCTCGAGGAGCGCCGCCATCGCGCGCACGTCGCCGCCGGTGAGAAGGCGCTCCTGTTCGTCGAAAATCATCGTGGCAATCACAGGCAGCTCCGTATGCTCGCGGATGCCCAGGACGGCCGCCTTGATCTCATAGGTGTCGCCCATCGTCTCGATGAGCGCGAAGTCCGCGCCGGCCTTTTCGCCCGCCGCCGCAGCTTCGCCGAAAATCTCCACCGCTTCTTCAAAGCCGAGGTCGCCCAGCGGCTTGAGAAGCTTCCCCGTGGAGCCCATGTCGAGCGCCACGCGAACGCCCGGATGGCCTGCCGCGGCGCTCCGCGCGATCGCCACGCCGCGCGCGACGACCTTTTCAACGCTGTAGCCGCTCCCCGTCAGCTTGAGGCGGTTGGCCCCGAACGTATTGGCGGTCAAGACGTCACAGCCGACGGCGAGATAGCCCTCGTGGACGGCGCGCACCACTTCGGGCCGCTCCATGTTCCAGATCTCCGGCAGCGTCCCCGCGGGAAGGCCGGCCTGCTGCAGGGCGGTACCCATGGCGCCGTCGAAAAAGACCATCCGTTTGCCCCAGTCGCTCCAAAGTGCCATGTGCGCTCCCCTTCTTTCAATAAATGCCGATAACGGCGGTGACGGATTTCGTCGGCGTGAGCATCATGCTCTCCGTGACGGTCAGACCGATGCGGCGCGCCGCGTCCAGCCGCGCGAGCAGCATCGGCTGGCATGCCAGGGACAGGTCGCCGTAACCGGGCGAAAACCGAAACGTCAGGCGCGCGCCCTCCCCCGCGAGGGAGGCGGCCAGTTCCGCCTGGCAGAGATCGCACCACGCCTCGGTCATGGCGGCGGCCGCGGCCTGCAGCACCGCCGCACGGCTCATGTCCACGCGCTCCCAATAACGCAAAAGCCGGTCCGCGCCGCTTCCCAGCGTGGCTGCGAAGAGCGCCGCGCGCGTGCTTTTTTCCAGATGTCGGCGCAGGTGCCGGCTCTCGAGGCGCAGGTCCCCCACCGTGACGGCGTTTTCTTCCTTTGAGAGCGGATAGACTCTGTAGATACGCTTCGGCGCCGTCTCCTCCTCGAGCTGTTTCAGGCACGAGGCGATAAGGCCGCGCACGGCGTCGTCCGGCACGGCGCCCCGGTAGCCGAGGTAGCGCCATATCTCGCTCTCAGGTACGTCCAGATGCATGCCCTTACCCCAGAATGTCCGAAAGGCTCGCCTTGATGCGGGCGGCCACGTCGGGTTTGTTCATGGTATAGAGATGAATCCCCTCCACGCCGTTCGCGATGAGGTCGATGATCTGCTCGGTGGCGTAGGCAACGCCCGCCTGCTTCATGGCGGCGGGTCTGTCGCTGAATTTATCCAGGATCATGCGGAAGCGCGGCGGCAGCGACGTGCCGGAAAGCGCGATGATGCGCCCGATCTGCTTTGCGTTCGTGACCGGCATGATCCCGGCCACGACCGGTACATGCACCCCCGCCGCGCGGATGCGGGAGAGATAGCTGTACAGTACGCTGTTATCGAAAAACATCTGCGTGGTGAGAAAGTCCAGCCCGCAGTCCACCTTCTCTTTCAGGCGGCGGATATCCTCCGCGCGGCTGGGGCTCTCGGGGTGGCCCTCCGGGTAGCAGGCGCCGCCGATGCACAGCGCATCGCCCCTGCGCGCGCGCAGGTCGAGGATCAGGTCCGACGCGTGCCGGTAGTCGCGCGGGAGATCCCCCGCCCCTTCGGGGATGTCGCCGCGCAGCGCGAGCACGTTCTCCACACCGGCGGCGGTGAATTCCTCCAGCGTCGCGGCGACGGCATCCTTCGTGGCGGAGACACAGGTCAGGTGGGCCAGCGCGGTCACACCGCACTCGTTCTGAATCAGAGAGGCGACCGCGCCCGTCGTCCCGCAGGCGCCCCCGCCCGCACCGCAGGTCACGCTCATGAAATCGGGCCGCAGGCGGGCGATCTCACGCACAGCGCTCTCGATCGGCGCAAAATCGCTCTCTTTTTTCGGCGGAAACACCTCGCAGGAAAAGCTGATCTTCCCCGCGGACGCGATATCCCTGATCTTCATTGCCGGCGCACTTCCTTCCGATTTCTCGATATTTTGAACAGTTTACCACAATTCAGCGCGGTCCGCAAGAACTCCCCAATCCGCAATCCTTCCTAAATTTTCGATGCGCGGCGGCGCTTCCTGCCAGAATTCATCCAAAACGCGGCGGCCCGCGTTTTTTGAAACGGCGCGGAGCCTTTCAAAAAACGACCTGATTGAACGTGAAAGACAACCCTGATGGTTTTCTTTCACCTTTTCTTTCCTTCCGAACCCCGCGCATCGAGCTTCCTCCACAGACTGCGGCGGCCCGCTCCCGGAGGAGCGGGCCGCCGTTCATTCTGTTGTCTGTTGTGTCTGTTTTTTCGGCGCGGATTACTGATCGAAGCGGCCGAACTGCGCGTCGTTGTTGCCGCTCGTGGTGGTCCACATCTCAAGCATGTTGATCGGATCGTTAAAGTCCGCGATCCAGCCGTTGCGGGCGACGTCGAAGTTGCCCTGCTTGCGCTCGTCGAGGAACACGCTCCAGTCGATGCTGCGGATGGTCATGTCGATGCCCACAGCAGCCAGATCCTGCTGGATGCACTCGGCGATGGCCACGTGGCCGGTCGTGGTGTTGGTCAGATACTCAAAGCTGATCGGCGTGGAGGCGTCGAGCTTGCCGTCCGTGAAGGTGTAGCCAGCGGACTCGAGCAGGGAGATGGCCTCGTCGACATCCGGGGTTGCCGGGAAGTAGCCGACGGACTCCTCATCGGGATAGGTGTAGTCGCTGTCGTTCACCTTGAACTCGCCGCCGTGGCCGTCGGACATCTTGGCGGGGATGAAGGAAGTCGCGATCTCCTGGCCGGTCTGGCCGACGGTGTCGATGATATACTGACGGTCGATGAGCAGCGCGAACGCGCGGCGCATCGCGTTGGCCTGCTCAACGGTCTTGCCCGTGAAGAGCTCGGACTCCACGTTGAAGCAGACATAGTAGGTGCCCAGCTGATCGGCGATATAGAACTCGGGATTGTCCAGAAGGTTCTTGATCTCGTCGGTGGGAACGGTGTCGATGAAGTCGAGGTCGCCGGCGTTGTAAGCGGCGAGAATGGCGGTGTCGTCGTCGGAAAGCATGAACTCAATGCGCTCGAGCTTGACGTTGTCGGCATCCCAGTAGTTCGGGTTCTTCTCGTAGACCATGCTCACATTGTGGTCCCAGGAGGTAAGCATATACGGACCGGAGCACACGAAGCCGGCCTCGGTCGCCCATGCGCCCGGGTTCTCCGCGGCACCCTCGGCGCCCTCTACGCAGGCCTGCTGCACCGCGAAGAAGGTCGGGAACGCGCACAGATCATAGAAGTACGCGCAGGGGGAAGTAAGATGCACGGTGAACGTGGTACCGTCCTCGGAAGCTTCCCAGCTCTCGATGTTGCCGCTGTCGTACATATAGGCGTAATCGGAAGCGGTCTCATCGGCGGTGGCGCGGGTCCAGGAGTAGGCAAAGTCCTTGGCGTTGAGTTCGGTGCCGTCGGACCACTTGAGGCCGGACCG
>DAOPLW010000090.1:0-5534 GCA_035391945.1 Oscillospiraceae bacterium
CGTCCCTCGACGGCGACCATGCGGCCCTTGGTGAGGTAGCGGGAGGCGAATTCCGCCGTCTGCCGCCACGCCACGCAGTCGATGAAATCCGTGGCCTTTTCGCCGGTCTCGCGGTTTTTGAAGTCGCGGTCGACGGCCACGGTGAAAGACGCCACGCCTACGCCGGAGGGCGTCTGCTTGAGTTCCGGGTCGCGGGTGAGGCGGCCCATGATGACGATGCGGTTAAGCATTGCGGCCTCCTTCCCTTATTCGTCCCTGCAGGTGATGAGGGAACGCATGATGCCGTCCGTGATCTTCAGGATACGGTCCAGCTCCGCCGGAAATTCCGGGCCGGACGTAAACGTGATGAGCACGTAGTAACCCTCGTTGAGGTCGTTGATGGGGTACGCCAGGCGGCGCTTGCCCCACTCGTCGACTTCGCCCAGGGTTCCGTGTGTCTCCACAAGCCCCTTGAATTTCTCGACCAGCGCGGCAGTGCCCTCCTCGCCCAGTGCGGGATCGATGATGAAAAGCAGCTCGTAGTTCGCGTTGACCTTTGCCATTTGCTTGCACCTCCTTATGGACATATGGCCCCCGGTCGCGCCGGGGGCAAGGATCGTTCGTCTGATATGCGCCGTTTGGCACAATGCGAGCCCTACTATTATATCAGAAGCGGAAAGCTTGTCAAGCCCGGGCCGGATATTTCCGGTAATTTTTCGTGGGACATCCCCGCAGAAGCCTTTCGAAAAGCCGCACGCTGCGCGGCGTCCGGATTTCAGACGATGATGTCGTGGTTGATGGGCTTATAGAAAAGCTCCCGCACGCGGCGGTAGTCCGTCGTCTGCCCGAGGATCCACATGAGCTTGGTGACCGTTGCCTCGAGCGTCATGTCGTAGGCTTCGATGAGGTCGAAGCGCTCCTTCACGCGCACGCCGACGTTATAGAGGCCCATGTCGCTCCCCTCGTGGGGCACCTGCGTGGTCATGACGAGCAGACCGCCCGCCGCCGCCCAGGCGTCGAGGGCGCCCATAAAGCTGTCGCGCTCGTAGCAGGGGATGCCGCCCACGCCGAAACTCTCGATGATGAGCGCGTCGTAGTAGGGCCGCAGATGGCGCAGGACAACCGGGTTCATGCCGGGGACGAGCTTGAGGACGAAGACGCGGTCGTTGAGCCTGTCGTAGAAGACGGGCGCTCCCGCGGGCCGTTTGTCCCGAATGTAGCGCACGATGGCGCCGTCCCGCAGGACGGCGAGGTTCGGATAGTCGATGCTCGAAAAGGCATTGAAGCTCTTCGTGCGGCTCTTGCGCGCGCGCGCACCGGCGATGACGCTGCCGTCGAAGACGACCGAGACGCCGAAGGAATCGCCGTCCGCGGCGTAGAGGAAGCTGTCGGTGAGGTTCCGCTTGGCGTCCGTCACCTCCTTGTCCACCGGGCGCTGCGCGCCGGTAAGGACGACGGGCTTGCCGAGGTCCTGCATGAGGTAGGAAAGCGCCGCCGCGGAATACGACATGGTGTCCGTCCCGTGGAGGATCACGAAGCCGTCGTAGTCGTCGTAATGCGCGCGCACGGCGTGGGCCATGCCCAGCCAGTGGCGGGGCTCCATGTTGGTGCTGTCGAGGTTATAGAGCGGCAGGCTCTCCACGCGGCAGCGCTCCGGGACGGAGGGGACGTAGCGCAATATCTCCTCCGCGGACATCTGCGGGGAGAGTCCGCCCTCGCCGCTGCGCGAGGCGATGGTGCCGCCCGTCGTAATGAGCAGGATTTTCTTCTTCATGCTTGTTTCTCCCTGTCCGTGAGAATGGCCCGCCACGCCTCAACGAGGCGCGGCAGGGTCCAGGAAGCGTTCGCGGGGCTGGTGGAGGGGAGTACCGTGATCCCCCGTCCCGTGACCGGCTCCAGGTGGCGGCGGTAAAGGCGCCCGGCGGTCGTTCCGTTGGCGAAAAGGTCCCGGATGCCGGCGCCTTCCAGGATCGGCGAAAGGTCGTTGGGTTCCAGGAGCCGGAGGCTCGCGTCGGCGGAGCCGCGGATCTCGCAGCGCCCGGCCACGTCCCAGAGCGCGACATGATGCCGGAGCAGAAACGCCGTCTTTTCCGCGACGGACGCGGGGACGTCCTCCCGGAAAACGGCCGCGAGGACGCGCCAGAAGCGGTTTTGCGGATGGCCGTAATAGAAGGCGTTTTCCCGCGATTTGACCGACGGGAACGTGCCGAGGATGAGAAGTTCCGATTCCGCGTTCCAGAGCGGACCGAAGGGATGGCGAAGGGGCATGCCGCGTCCCCCTTTCCTGGTTTCGTCGTATGCAGCCGGATCCTCGACGCCGCCGGGAAGCGCGCGCGGCGCGCCGCCGGAGGGGAAGATCCTTCGGCTGCCAGGGCCGGAGGCTGCGCGCCTATTATACAGCGCGCGGGCGCATTTGAAAACCCGTTTTCGCCGGATTTCCCGCGGAGAGCCGCCGCCGAATAAAAAAGGGGCCGCTTTGCAACGGCAAAGCGGCCCCTTTCGGCCTTTTATTCCTCATCCTGGGTGATGACCGTCCCCATGCCGGTCTTCGAGAGGCTCTCCAGAAGGAGGCTGTGCTCCACGCGGCCGTCCAGGATGACCACGCGGGAGACCCCGTGCGTCACGGCGTGCATGCAGCTTCGGAGCTTCGGGAGCATCCCGCCGTCGGCGAAGCCGCCCTCGATGAGCTCCTGCACGCGTTTTGCTCCCATGCGCGCGATGCGCGTGTCGCGGTTGCGCGCGTCCACGAGGATGCCGTCCGTGTCCGTGAGAAAAAGGAGCTTGTCCGCGCCGAGCGCCTCCGCCACGGCGCAGGCCGCGTCGTCGGCGTTGCAGTTGAGCGCCGCCCCGGCCGCATCGGCCGCGACGGGGGAGACGACGGGGAGAAACTCGCCGTCGAGGAGCGTTTTCAGGATTTTCGGGTCTACGGAGACGATCTCGCCCACGCGGCCGAGGTCCCCTTCGGGGATGTGCTTCGGGACGGCCCGGAAAAGTCCCCCGTCCCGTCCGGAGATACCGGCGGCGGAGACACCCAGTCGCGAGAGCGCCGCGACGATCTGCTTGCCCACCTGTCCCGAGAGGGCCATCTCCGCCACGTCCATCGTGACGGCGTCCGTCACGCGGTAACCCGCGAGGAAGTCCGATTTCGCGCCGAATTTCGAAAGCCAGCCGGAGATGGCCTTGCCGCCGCCGTGCACCAGCACGACCCGGGCGCCCACCATCTTGAGCGCCGCCGCGTCCGCGAGGATGGTGGCGGAGGCGCCGCCGTCCGAAAGGGCGCTGCCGCCGTATTTCACCACGATGGTCTGGCCCTCCCACTCGTTTAAGAGCGGCAGGAGGTCCATGAGGGAGCGCACCTTCTCCATGCCGTCCAGCCGGTGCATGACGTCGTAGCGGTGCAGCGCGTTCTTGACGTACTCCACGTCCGAGGGGACGGTCTCGTAGACGCGCCCGCGCTTCTGGCGCGTCTCCGCACCTTTGCCGGTGACAAGGAGGACCGTCGGGACCTCGCAGTCGAGCACCGCTGTCTCGATGGCCTCGCCCCGGTCGGGGAGGATGGAGTAGTCGCAGCCCGCCGCGGCGACGTAGGTGGCGATTTCGGCGCAGATCGTTTCGGTCGGCTCCTCGCCGGAGTCCTCCTCGGTGAGGATGACCCGGTCGGCATGGCGGCCTGAGACCTCACCCAGGTCCTCCCGGCGGTCGAGCGCCTTTTTGCCGGGACAGCCGAAGACGATGACGACCTTTCTTCCGGGGTATTCCTCCCGGACGGACTGGAAAAGCTTCTCGAAGCTCATGCGGTTGTGCGCGTAGTCCACGATGGCCACGAGCTTGCCGTCCGCGTTGGTATAGACCTCCATGCGGCCCGGTACGCGGGCCTTCATGAGGCCGGTGTAGATATAGCGCTCGGGCACGCCCAGCGCCTCCGAGACGGCGACGGCCGCGAGCGCGTTTTCCACGTTGAAAAGGCCGGGCATGGTCAGACGCAGCTTCCGGGAGAAGCGCGGTGTGCGCACGCGGAAGAGGATGTCGTTGCCGCGCTTTTCAATTTCGCTCCCATAGACGTCCGCCTCGGGCGTTCGGCCGAAGGTGATGACCCGCCGGGCGTGCTGTGCGGCCGTTTCGATGACCTCCGCCGCGCGGTCCCCGTCGAGGTTGACGCAGGCGACCTGGCACTGCCGGAAGAGCCTGAGCTTGGACTGGAAGTAGTCCTCCGGGTCCGGGTGCTCCACGGGGCTGATGTGATCGGCGCCGATGTTGAGGTAGCAGGCCACGTCGAACGTGACGCCCAGGACGCGGTCGTACTTGAGCGCCTGGCTGGAGACCTCCATCTCGAGGTATTCGATGCCGCTTTCCGCGGCGTTTCTGAAGTGGCGCTGCAGCTCGATGGGTTCCGGCGTCGTGATGTGGCTCTCGTAGCGCTCGACGCCGTCGTAGGTGTCGATGGAGGAGATGACGGCGCTCTCCGCGCCGCCCCGCTCGCGCAGGAGCTCGTCCAGAATGTATTTGATGTAGTAGGTCGTGGAGGATTTGCCCTTGGTGCCCGTGACGCCGATGAGCGTGAGCTTTTTGGCGGGATACCCGGCGCAGAGCGGCGCGAGGAGCGCCATGGCGCGCCGCGCGTCGGTCACGAGAATGCGCGATACCCGGCTCCCCGCCGGGAAATCCTGCTCGGCGACGTAGGCGAAAGCGCCCGCTGCGAGGGCCGAGGCGAGATAGTCCTCTTTGAAAGCCGCGCCCTTGCAGACGAAGAGACCGCCCGTCTGCTCCTCCTGCGAGTCGCAGGAGAGGCGCGCGACCGCGCGGCCCATGTCGCCGGGCAGAATGCGCGCGTCCCGGACGAGGCCTTCCTTTTGCAGGAGCTGCAGACAGCTCCCCAGCGTCACGTTCATGGCGAATCCTCCCATTTGTGTGCTCTCCTGCGGGGAAACGCCCGGCCCCGTGGTTCTGGCGACCGGCGGCCGGGCGGACGGCGTTTTCAAAACGGATCCCCGCCGCGCGGGGTCAGTGGATCTGGCTGCGCTTGAGCTTCCCGCCGCAGGCGAGGATGCTCTGCTCCACGAGGACGTCCATCGCGTCCACGTAGAACGAGGGGAGCCGCTGCTCCTCCGCAAAGCACGAGAGCTCGGTGCAGGCTAAAATCGCGCAGTCGCACCCGGCGTCGAGAAGCTCGCCGTGGATGTCCTCGAAGCGGGCGGGGGAGCCGGGCAGACCGCTTTTGATGTCGTCGTAGATGAGCGCCATGACCTCCCGCTGGCGGGGTTCGGACGGGAGCACCGGCGTGAGGCCCCAGGCGGAAAATTCCCGCTGGTAGATGCCGGTTCTGGCCGTCCCGTCCGTCGCGAGGATGCCGACTTTTTTTCCGCCGCGCTTGGCGACGCGCGCGGCCGTCTCGCGCACCATGTTGACAAGCGGGATCGAGAGCTCCTTCTGAAAGCGGTCGGCGAAATAATGGGAGGTGTTGCAGGGGATGGCGACCGCCGAGCAGCCGCTCGCCTCGAGAAATCGGAGGCGCGGCAGCATCAGAGCGAAGACCTCCTCCGCGCGGCCGGAGAGGA
>DAOPLW010000091.1:0-5500 GCA_035391945.1 Oscillospiraceae bacterium
TTCGTGTCGCTTATGCTACAATGGCATCTGGAATTTTAGGGCCATGGGCCGATTTCCAATTGATCCGTTCAGATTGAAATACGGGGAGGACAACATAATGGAAGGTTTCAAGGTATTGGTAGAGAGTTCCGGCCGCCACGTCCATGTGACGGCGGCCGATCTGGAAACGCTTTTCGGCAAGGGTTTTGACTTCGAGTGCAAGAAGAACCTTTCGCAGCCCGGTCAGTTCCTGACCCAGCAGAAGGTCGATCTCGTAACGTCCAAGGGCACCATCAAGGGCGTCTCCATCATCGGGCCCTGCCGCAAGGCCACCCAGGTGGAGCTGAGCATCACCGACGCCCGTCCGCTGGGCCTCACCCCGCCCGTCCGCGAGAGCGGCGACCTTGCCGGCAGCGAGCCGTGCACCATCGTCGGCCCCAAGGGCAAGGTGGAGCTCAAGGAAGGCGTGATCATCGCCATGCGCCACGTGCACTTTACGCCCGAGGACGCGGCCAAGTGCGGCGTCAAGGATAAGGAGATAGTCCAGGTCAAGGTCGAAGGCCGCGGGGACCGCAGCCTGATCTTTGACTCCGTGGTGGCCCGCGTGAACCCCACCTACGCCACCGCCATGCACATCGACTACGACGAGGCCAACGCCGCCACCGCCTTCGGCGAGTGCTACGGCTACGTCATGAAGAAAAACTAAAGCGGACAAGGCGCACCGCCTGCCGAAGGGGCCCCCCGGACCTCTTCGGCAGGCGGTGCCGCGTTTTTTGGAGCAGCGCGCAATCTTTCAAAAGCGGTTTGATCAAGCGCGGAGCCAGGCCGGGGGTCTTTTCCCCCCGATTCCTTCCCCCCGAATCCCCAGGGGGGTCGACAGTTTCCCGCCGCGCCGGTCCGGAAGGGCCCGGCGCGGCTTTCCCCCTGTGGCGGCGTTTCGTCCGCGGGCATACAATGAAGCGACGAAATCCCGAAAAGGAGGGCCTGCCATGAGAAACTGCCGCTGCCGGTCATGCCGCAGCGCGACCGCCTTTCCCGCGGCCGCTACCGCTGCCGCGACTGCGACCGCCGCAGCCGCGCGGAGCGCGGGGACCATCCCCACCGCCGCCGTCCGCGCCGCCGCGGCCGTCGATGAGCCGTTGTGCATCCACCCCAGCCCGCTACTCGCCGCTTCGACCTGTCCCTGCCTGCCTCCGATTCTCCTCGAGCGTCTGGACGCGCAGGACGAGGTCCTCACCCAGATCCTCGCTGCCGTACGGAGCTGCCGATGAGATAGCCGACCACGCATTACGGACGCACCGCGTCCGTAATTTTTTTTGCCTCCGGGCTTGACAAACGTCCATTTGCATCGTATATTGTATATACTCTTTATATACAATATATAGACCGGAGGCGAGGCATGGACATCATCATCAGCAACAGCGGCGCCATGCCGATCTACGAGCAGATCCAGAACCAGATCAAACGGCTGATCCTGACGGGCGCCCTGGGAGAGGGGGAAGCGCTCCCCTCCATGCGGCTTCTGGCGAAGGAGCTGCGCATCTCGCTTATCACGACCAAACGCGCCTATGAGGAGCTCGAGCGCGAGGGCTTCGTCACAACGGTCCCGGGCAAGGGCAGCTTCGTGGCCGCGCGGAACCCCGAGCTGGTGCGCGAGGAACATCTGCGGCAGACGGAAGAACATCTTCAAAGGGCGGTCGCCGAGGCGCGCTTCGGGGGCCTGTCCCTCGCCGAACTGCAGGAGCTGGTCGGGTATCTTTACACGGAGGATGGAAAAGCATGAGCGAATACGGCATTGAAGTCCGGCATCTGAACAAACAATTTGAAGCGTTTCAGCTAAGCGACGTCTCCTTCGTCGTACCGAGCGGAAGCATCATGGGGTTTATCGGGGAAAACGGCGCAGGCAAGAGCACGACGATCCGACTCATCCTCGGGCTGCTTCGCCCAGACGCGGGCGAGATCCGCCTCTTCGGCGAGGATGCGGCGACGCTCCCCGCCCGGACCCGCGAGGAGATCGGCGTGGCGCTCGACGAAAGCTTTTTCCACGACAGCCTGCGCCCGAAAGACCTGGACCTCATCCTCAAAAACGTCTACCGGAACTGGGACAGCGGCGCGTTTTACGGCTATCTCGACCGGTTCGACCTGCCCGCCGGGCAGCGGGTGAAAAAATTCTCCCGCGGCATGAAAATGAAGCTCTCCCTCTCCGCGGCGCTCTCCCACCACGCGCGGCTCCTTATTCTGGACGAAGCCACGAGCGGTCTGGACCCGGTGGTGCGAAACGAGATCCTCGACGTCTTTCTCTCCTTCGTGCAGGATGAGGGACACTCGATCCTGGTCTCCTCGCATATCACGAGCGATCTGGAGCGCGTCTGCGACTACATCACGTTCATCCACCGGGGAAAGATCGTCGTCTCGGAGAGCAAGGACGCCCTGCTGGAGCGGTACGGCCTCATCGGCTGCACCAAGGCCGACTTCGGCCGGATCGACCGCGCGGACATCGTGGGCTACCGCGAGAGCCATTTCGGGTGCGAGGTGCTCGTGCAAGACCGCGCCGCGGCCGCGAAAAAGTATCCGGATTTCCAACTCGAGCGCGTCTCGCTCGAGGACATTATGCTCTTTTACGTAAGGGGGGAAAAACGGTGAAAGGCTTCGTTCTTAAGGATCTGTTTTTACTCGGGAGCATCTGGCGCAATTACCTTCCCATGATCCTGATCTACGCGGTCATCAGCGCCTTCTCCTCGAGCGCGTCCATCCTGACCACACTTCTCTGCCTCCTCATCATTCTGATCCCGACCACCACTTTCACCTACGACGAGGCGGCGAAATGGGATATGCTGGCACTCACCATGCCGGTGCGCCGCAGCCAGATCGTGGGAGCGAAATATGCGGTCTCGCTCCTCATCGCCCTGGTGGGAACGGTCATAACGGCACTTGTCATGTTCGCCGTCTCTTTTTTCCCGACGGTCAAATGGGACATTATGGAGCAGCTTCCCGCCCTGCCCGCGGGCCTTGCCGTCGCGCTCGTCGTCATCTCCATCATGCTGCCGCTGCTTTTCAAGTTCGGCATCGCCAAGGCCCGGATCACGCTTCTTTTGGTCATGGCCGCCATGGGCGCCGCCATATTGCTCTTTTCCGTGGGCCCTGCTGCCGCCTCCCTGGGCCATATCCTGACGCTCCTGAGCACCCATATCTCCGCCGTGATTGCGCTTTCCTTCGTTTTCGTCTGCCTCGTGATGCTCCTCTCCTATCGCATCTCCTGCCGCATCTATCAGAAGAAAGAGTTTTAAGGAGCCGGCTGCACGCGCCGCGGGCTCGGCAGCCGGCGCGCTTTCTTCTCCACCGGTTTTCCCGCACCGCCGCAACGAGCCCATTCCATTCGTCTTCCTTTTCATTCCCTTGCCGAGAAAGGACGGCCCCCGGCTTTTGCCGGGGGCCGTCCTTTCTCATTACAAACCGGGATTACTTCTTGAGGAATTCCATGATGCCCTTCGTCACTTCCTCCGGATGCTCGACCAGGCACATATGGGTGCCGGGCGCCTTGATGATCACGGCGGGGCCGGACACATGGTCCCTCACATACTCGGCGGCCAGCATCGGGTAGATCGGGTGATCCGGGATGACATACGCCGTCGGGACCTTGATGGCGGGCAGCACGTCGCGGTACTCGCGGGTGAACATGGAGTGCCACAGGCCCAGGAGCGGCAGCGTGTGGTTGACGCCCTTGAGGCCGGGCGCGACCAGAAGGTCCATCTCCTTGGGCAGCTTGGCGAAATCGGGAATCACGAGGCGCCAGAACTTCATCATGAACTGCGTGACGTCCTGCGAAATCAGCTCCATGTCCTCCCCCAGGTCGTTTGCGTCGTACGTGCCGAAGGCGCCGCCTTTCCACTTGTCGTCGCAGGTGACCTTCGGGCTCATGTCGATGATGACGGCCTTGGAGATGTTCTCGCAGCCGAACTGCTTGACATACTCGTAAATGGTATAGCCGCCCATGGAGTGGCCGACCAGGATCACGTCCTTGAGCCCGAGATAGTCGATAAGCTCCTTCAGGTCGCGGGCCAGCTGGGGCAGAGTATACCCCTGGTCGGCCAGCTCGGAGGACCCGTGGCCACGGTGGGAATAGCTCACGCAGCAGTAGTCCTGCTTCATGTTCCCGACCAGACCCGCCATGGTCTCGTGCGAGCAGCTCCAGCCGTGAATGAAGACGACCGGCTGTCCCTTGCCTTCCATCTCGTAATAAAGTTTCGTATTGTCCAGCGTTGTGTAGTTCGGCATACTTTTTCTTTCCTTTCCTATTTTGTTATCGGCTATAGGCGGACGGGGCTCAAGCCGGCTTCCTCCTCGTTTGCGCGGATCACCGCAGCCGAAGAGATGCACAGTTACTGATTTCCAAGATACCGGCCAAATATGCGCCTCCTGTCAAAATGTCCGGCACCAACGGTGCCGGACAGTCGTTTGCGGTCTCTGCCGACCGCGGCCTCTAGCAGAATGGTCTCTTGCGCCCCGTTCTATCGGAAAAACGCCGCAGCCAAAAGGCCCGGCGTCTTTTCGATTTACAAAGTCCGTTCCGTGGCCGGCGGCGCCTGTCGGCGCTGCCGCGCAGCCTGACGCCGCTTCCCTTTGGAACAGCTTTATTATACCATTTTTGGTGTTATCTGTCAAGAAATGCCCGCTGTGTGACGTTTTCTATCTCGTGAGGTAGCTCAGGGGATTCACAGCCTTGCCGTTGATCCGTATCTCAAAGTGGAGGTGCACGCCTGTGGCGCGGCCGGTCTGGCCCATCTTGGCGATGACCTGCCCCTGGTAAACCTTGTCGCCCTTGGAGACCAGGTAGCTCGACAGGTGCGCATAGTAGGTCTCTTTGCCGTTGCCGTGGCTGATGATGATGAGCTTGCCGTATGTGCCGTTCGTTCCCACGAAGGTGACCGTGCCGCCGTCGGCGGCCTTGATTTTCGTGCCGTAGGAGTTGGCGATGTCGATCCCCGAGTGGAAGCTGGTGCTGCCGAAAATGGTACGGTAGCCGAATTTCGAAGTGATGGTGCCGGAAACCGGCCATATGAAGTAGCCCTTGGGCGCCGTTGCGGGCCGCGGCGCGGTGCCGACCGCCACGACCTGCGTCGTCGGCTCTGTGACAACCGCGGAAGAGAGCACCTCGCGCTCCTCGACAACCTCCTTGCCGTTGACAAAGACCATGTTGGCCGTGACGTCCGCCACGCCGTTTACGCCCTTGGTGAGAATCTTGGTGTCGCCCGTGTACATGGAGGAGTCGTCGACCTTTTCCGTGTCAAACGCGATCGCTTCCTCGTAGGTGGCGGTTTTGGTGGTGCGCACCGAGAGGAACGGGATCTCCTCGCGCACGGTCAGCGTCTGTCCGATGGAGAGCTTGTCGGCGTTTACGTCCGGGTTGAGCGCTCTGAGTTCGGAGAGCGTTATACTGTTCCGGTACGCGATCTGCGAGAGCGTATCCCCGGCCACGACGGTGTAGGTCGTCTGCCCGTTGGTGTTGGCGGTAAGGGCCGCG
>DAOPLW010000092.1:0-5478 GCA_035391945.1 Oscillospiraceae bacterium
TCGGAGCGATCGGTAGGGGAGCGAAGCCGCGCGGCGGCAAGCCGCGCGCAAGATCGAAAAAAGAAGAACTGCCGGGGCCTGCATCCCATACCGGACGGGATGCGGGCCCCGGCTTTTTGGTAAGGATTTCCCGGGGGCCGGAGCGCATGCAGCCCGTTTTCCGCGTAGAATGCGCGCCGGAGCCGCCCGGCCCTCGGAGGCGCGGGAGCGCGGGGGAGGACATGCGGGCCGCGCCCGGGGAGCGAGGGGTGGGCACGAGAACCGCGGCGCGGATGCATAAAAGGAAAGCAATGGGCTCACACTAGCGGCAAGACTGGAATAAATTAGGAGCCTTTATGTTTGGATATATCATAAAAAAAATTCGTTTCCGCAAAATCAGAAATGAAAACGACGCGGAACAGGGCAGGGGGGCAGAGGGGGATCTGCCCGCATTTTCCGAGGACCTGGAGGAAAATCTCAAGGCCCTGAAGCTGATTCTGGGCAAAAGCGGCGACATCGTCCTGCGCCGGTTCACCTTCGGCTACAAAAACGGCGCGGAGGCCGCGCTCCTTTTTATCGACGGGCTGGTCGACAAATCTCTGGTTCACGAAAATATCATGAAGCCGCTGATGCTTGGCGCGGTCCCTGCGAAGGAAACTTCGGAGGGCAGCGGGATCGCCTACATCAAATCGGCCCTGCTCTACGTGGGGGACCTCCGCGAAAGCGCCTCCGTCCGGGAAGCGGTCGAGGGCTTTTTGTCCGGAGACACGATCCTTCTCGTAAACGGGTCGAAAGAGGCGCTCATCATCAGCCTGCGCGGCTGGCAGAACCGCAGCATCGAGGAACCCCTGACGGAGTCCACCGTCCGGGGGCCGCGGGACGGCTTCACCGAGACCCTGCGGGTCAACACGATGCTGCTCCGTCGCAAGATCAGGTGCCCCGATCTCACGTTCGAGACGGTGCAGATCGGCGTACGGACCAGGACGGACGTCTGCATCGCCTACATCGACGGCCTGGCGTCCCCGGGCCTGATCGAGGAAATCAAAAAGCGCCTCGGACGGATCAACACCGACGCGATCCTGGAGTCGGGCTACATCGAGCAGTTCATCGAGGACGCGCCCTTCTCCATCTTTTCGACCGTGGCCAACAGCGAAAGGCCGGACAAGATCGCCGCAAAGCTGCTGGAGGGCCGGGCGGCGATCCTGGTCGACGGGACGCCTTTCGTGCTGACGGTCCCGACGCTCTTTATCGAGAGCTTCCAGGCCGCGGAGGACTACTATTCCCGCCCTTATTTTGCCAGCGTCATCCGGCTGCTGCGCTACCTGGCCTTTTTTATCAGCGTCCTGGCGCCCGCGCTGTATGTCGCCATGGCCACCTTTCATCAGGAGCTCATCCCCACGCCTCTGCTCCTCACGGTGGCGTCTGCGCACGAGGGGACCCCGTTTCCCTCGGTCCTGGAGGCGGGGCTTATGGTGATTATCTTTGAGATCCTCCGGGAAGCGGGCGTGCGCCTGCCGCGCCCGGTCGGCTCGGCGGTCAGCATCGTCGGGGCGCTGGTGATTGGCGACGCCGCCGTGTCGGCGGGCCTCATCGGGGCGCCGATGGTGATCGTGGTCGCCATGACCGCCGTGTCGAGCTTCGTCGTTCCGCCCCAGACCGATGCAGGCGCCATCATGCGCCTTTCCTTTCTGATTCTGGCCGGCATGATGGGCGGATACGGGATCGCGATCGGGCTTTTCGCCGTCTTTGTCCACCTGGCCTCCCTGCGCTCCTTCGGGACACCGTACCTCTCCGCGGTGGCTCCGTTCAGCAAGCGCGACATGAAGGACACCTTTATCCGCGCCCCCCTGTGGAGCATGCGGAAACGGCCCGAAAACATCGCGGCGGAAGATAAGGTCAGGCAGGGCACAGGGCTCACGCCGGCCCCGCCGGAGCCGGAACATCAAAAACCGGAAGCATAAAAAGGGGTCTGCGAGGCTGAGGTATGAGGAAATTCACTTGGAAAGCACTGAAAATCGCGGCCTGCGTCCTGTGCATGCTCAGCGTGAGCGGCTGCTGGAACAGCCGGGAGCTCAACACCCTGAGCATCGTCATGGGCGTGGGCATAGACAAGGCGGAGGAAGCCGGAGAAGTGCGGATCACGGCGCAGGTCGTGAGGCCGGGGGAGATCGGCTCCGCCCAGAACGGCGGGCAGAGCAGCACCGGCGGGGATGCCTTCTGGAACGTCAAAAATACGGGGTTGACCGTTTTTTCCACGATCCGCGACATGACCAACCAGATCAGCCGCAAATTGTTTTTCTCCCACAACCGAATCATCATTTTTGGGAAGAGCCTTGCGGAAGAGGGTGTCCACGGGGAGGTCGACTTCTTTGCGCGCGACCCGGAACCACGGAGCAACGTCTACGTCCTGGTTGCGGAGGGGACGGCGGAGGAGGTCCTGGACACCGAGGCGAAGCTGGAAAAAATTCCGGCCGATAAAATCGCGGATATGGTGGAGGGGCAGACCGCCGCCATGTCCCAGTCGTGCAAGATCAAGCTCAGTGACTTCGTCCTGCGGCTGATGAGCAAGACGACCGCGCCCATCGCGACCATGATCGAAGTGACCGGCGAAGGGGAGGAGGCGGTCCCCACGATATGCGGGACCGCGGTCTTCAAGCAGGATAAGCTGGTAGGCAAGCTGGACAAAAGGGAGGGGCGCGGCCTTCTGTGGGTCCTGGGGGAGGTCGAGCTGAGCATCATCGTGGTGGACGGCCCGGACGGCAGCCCCGTCAGCCTGGAGAGCATCCGGTCGAGCGGGAAGATCACGCCCGAGTTGAGAGACGGTAAAGTCGTCATGAAGATCAAAATCACCGAGGAGGGGAACGTCGCGGAAGACACCGGGACCACGCCGCTCAACACGACCGATGCGCTGGCCTTTCTGGAGCAGCAGAAGACCGAAGCGATCCGCAGCGAGATCCTGGCCGCGTTTGAAAAGGCAAAAGAGCTCGACGCGGATATCTTCGGGTTCGGCGAAGCGCTGTATCAAAAATATCCGAACGAGTGGAAGGATATGGAAGACCAGTGGGACGAAATTTTCCCGACCATCGAGCTGGAACTGGACATTGACGCACAGCTGCGCCTCACGGGCAGAATCAACAGCCCGGTGACGGCGGACGAGGGGTAGGCAACTTTATGAAGCTTGAAAAAGGCGAAATCTCCAATGCCCAGCTTGCGGTTTTGACCATCGCCTTCCTGCAGGCCATGACACTGACCATCAATTTCAATTATGCCATCACGAAGCAGGGCACCTGGCTCGCGGTCCTGGCGGGGTTCGTCCTCGCACTCCCGATCGCCGTTCTTTATACGGCTATCGCGCGGCGGTTTCCCGGTCAGAACCTGATCCAGATCAACGACGCCGTCTTCGGACCCTATGCCGGCAAATTGATCTCCATCCTGTATATCTGGTTTTTCATCCAGCTCACGATCCACTACATGTTCTTTTTCAACAGCTTCTGGATCACCTATATCATGCCGGAAACCCCGCGCGTGGCGTTTCTCGTCATGTTCGCCTTCGTATGCGCCATGGCGGTCTGGAGCGGGATCGAGGTGATCGCCCGGTGCAGCTACCTGTTTTCGGCCGTCGTGGCGGTAACGATCGTGACCGTCGCCGTGCTGCTGGTAAAGGAGATCGAACCGGGGAACCTGCTGCCCATCGTGGATTTTTCCCTCAAGGATTTTGTCCAGAGCGTCCATGTCATCCTGACCGTTCCGTTCTGCGACCTGGTCGTCTTCCTGATGATCCTGCCCTATACCGCCCAAAAGCAGAAAATCAGGAAGCCGGTGCTCATCGGCGTTTCCCTGAGCGCCGCGCAGCTTCTGATTGTCGCGGTGGTTTCCGCAGCCGTCATGGGCCAGCGGATCCTCAACACCAGTTCGGTCTCCTTCGCCGTACCGCGCCTCATCGACGTCGCGGACATTCTGACCAGGCTGGACATTCTGGTTGCGATCATGTTCCTGATCACGGTTTTCATGAAAATATCCATTTTTTATTATGTGACGGTACTCAGTCTTGCCCAGTTTCTCCGGCTGCGCGCCTACCGCCCGCTGGTGGTTCCGATCGGGGTCCTCTGTACGGCGGTTGCCGTCAGGCTCTATCCGTCCGATCTGGAGCAGGTCTACGCCGCCACGTTCGTATGGCCCTTCAACGCAGCCGTCTACGAGATCCTGCTTCCCATCCTGACGTTCGCCGTCATCCTCGTGCGCAGACTGCCGAAAAAGGAGGAGGCGGTGTCCCCATGATCGTTCTGTTGGTTTTGTCCTACGCCGTCCTGATCGCGTTCGAAGTTCCCAAACTGGTCCGCGAAAAGAGCTGGCGGGAACTCACTGTCTATTCCGTACTGATGTCGCTGGCGTTCGCGCTGTGCCTGCTGGAGATCCTGGATGTCAAGGTCTGGGATCCGGTGAAGGATACGCAGTATTTTGTAAAAAGCCTCTGGCATCTGAGCTATGACTAAACCCCGGGAGAATACGGATTTCTCCGGCAAAGCCGGAAGAGGGCGCCTGCGGAAACGCTTTCCGCAGGCGCCCTTTTCTGCTTTAGGGAAGAGAGCGGGCCAAGCGCGCGGCGACCGCGCCGCACGCGCGAAACCTTCCTGCGCCGGACATGCCTCGTTTCCCGTGGCGCGCGAAGGCGTATGAAGGCTCTTGCCGCGCGGTCCCGGGCATCCGGCGTCCCTTGTTTTTGCATGGAGAAGATTTTCCTTGCGGCGGGCCGCGGTTCTATTTTGTTCAAAAAACCGGTTGACGGCGGCGGGAAAACCTTCTATAATCCTAACAGTGTTAGAGAATGGGCCGCGGAGAGGGGGACTGTGCAATGAATTATGATGCTCTGGCTGGGGAATTGGTCCGCCTGGTTTCAAGACTCAACCGCACGGAGGCATACCAACGGCTCAACGAATTTTTCAAGGGGGAGATGTTTGTCCTTCGCTATCTGGACAGCGGCAGCGGCAGCGCGCTGCCGGGCGCGCTGCGCGAGGCGATGGGCGTTTCCTCGGCGCGGGTCGCCGCGGCGCTGGGCGCGCTGGAGCGGAAAGGCTTCATCACACGCAGCGCGGACGCGACCGACCGCCGCCGCGTCATCGTCTCCATCACGGAGGCCGGGCGCAGGCAGCTCTGTGCCCGGCAGCGGGTGCTCAGAGTCAATCTGGAGTATCTGCTGCACGAGCTCGGCGAGGCGGACGCGAGAGAGTATATCCGCATCGTCGGGCGCATCATGGAAATATCGGGACTATCGAAATCGGAACGCGCGGTGAAAACGCCGTACGCCGGAAGAAATGAGGAAAAAGCATGAAGAAACGCTGGATTGCACTGCTGACCGCCCTGACGCTGCTTCTCGGTGTGGCCATCGGCGCCGGCGCCGCCGGTAGCGGCGCGGCGGCTGCCCAGGCGGAACCGACGGCCGCGGAGACGGACGCGTCGGGCACGGACGCGGAGGGGACGCTCTCCTTCCAGAACCTGGAG
>DAOPLW010000093.1:0-5446 GCA_035391945.1 Oscillospiraceae bacterium
AAAAAAGGACGCGCCGCCCCCCCTTGTTTCCCGCGGCGCCGGGCGCCGCGGGCGCTTCCGGGCCGGACGGCAAAAATGGCGAGATAAAAAGACCTTCGGGGATTTGCCTCCCGGAGGTCTTTTTATCTGAAATCCGCAGGCCCGAAACCCCTTTCGCAGTCTGAGAGGATCCGGGGCAAAGCGGCCCCGCTGCCGGAAAGGCAGGAGGCCGCTTTGCCTGTTTGTGGAGGGAGTGTGTATCGATCAATATTGGTAGAAACCGCGGCCGGCCTTTTTTCCCAGCAGCTTCGCGCGGCACATCTTCTTCAGAAGCGGATGGGGGGCGTACTTGTCGGTCCCCATCTCACGTTGCATGGTCTCCATGATGGCCAGGACAATGTCCAGGCCGATGAGGTCGGCCAGCGCCAGCGGACCCATGGGATGGTTGGCGCCCAGCTTCATGACCTTGTCGATGTCCTCGGCGGAGGCGAAGCCATCCGCATAGACGCCGATGGCCTCGTTGAGCATGGGGATGAGAATGCGGTTGAAGACAAAGCCGGGCCCCTCGACGACCGTGACGGGGTCTTTCCCGATGGAAAGGGCGAGGTCGAAGATCTTTGCGTACGTCTCGTCGTCGCAGAGGAGTCCGCGGGTGACTTCCATAAACTTCATGACGGGCGCGGGGTTGGAGAAATGCATGCCGATCACCTGGTTGGGTCGTTTTGTGGCGGCGGCCATCTCCGTGATGGAGAGGGAGGAGGTGTTTGTGGCAAACACCGTTTCGGGTTTGCAGATGCCGTCCAGATCATGAAGCAGGGCGGTCTTGGCCTCCATTTTTTCAATGATGGCCTCGAGAACCACGTCGCAGTCCGCGGCCTCCGACAGGGACTCCGAGACCTTCAGACGGCCGGCGATGGCGGCGCAGGCCTCCGGGGAGAGTTTGCCCTTCCCGACCTGCCCCTCCAGACGGCCAAGGACGGCCGCGCGGCTTTTTGCCGCGAAGCCCGGCACCGCGTCGAACATCAGAACGTCGCAGCCTCCCTGCGCGAAGGCCTGGGCAATGCCGGAACCCATGGTCCCGGCGCCGACAACAAAAATTTTCATATGCGGCGGCCGGAGCGGAGCAGGCGTCCGTCCCGCTCCGGCCTGGTTCACCTCTTTTGAATATGAAATATATGGATATATAAGGAAGGGAAAACGGCGTCCTGAATCAGAACTGGAGGCCGGCGGAGGCCAGGATGACGCAGATAACGGTGGTGATGACGGGAATGACGAGGCTGGTGACGCACATGTCCAGATAGCTCTCCTTGTGCGTCAGACCGCAGACGGCCAGGGCCGTGATGACGCCGCCGTTGTGGGGCAGGGTGTCCAGACCGCCCGAGGAGAGGGAGGCGATACGGTGGAAAACGGCGGGGGAAATACCGGTCGAGGCGGACATCTCCATGAACTTATCGCCCAGGACGGAGAGCGCGATGGAGATGCCGCCGGAGGCGGAGCCCGTTGCCCCGCACAGGACGTTGACGGCCACGGCTTCCGCGACCAGCGGATTGCCGCCCAGATTCATCACAAGGCCGGTCAGCGTCTGGAAGCCGGGCACGGCCTTGACGACGGTTCCGAAGCCCACGACGGCGGAGGTGTTGATGATGGCGGGCATGGAGCCGACGGCGCCTTCGTTGATGACCTTGGTGAGCATCTTCTTTTCCCGCAGGACCTTAAAGCCGATGAGATAGCCGGCCGCTATACCGCCGAAGAGGGCCACGATGATGTTGAGTTTGGCGAGGTTCAGAAGAAGCACCACCGCGATGAGGGGCAAAAAGCACAGACCCGGATGCATGACCTTGGCGTTCGGGTCCATCGCCACGACGTTGGTCGGTTCCACAAAACCCTTGCCTTCGCGGGCAAATTTTTTCTGCCGGTAAGTCAGCCAGATCATGCCGAGGCCGAACATCAGAATGGCCGCGATGATGCCGAGTCCCGGTGCCGCCGTGGCCTCCGTGCCGAAATACGGCATCGGGATCAGGTTCTGGATCTGCGGGGAACCGGGAAGGGCGGTCATGGTAAAGGTAAAAGCGCCGAGCGTAAAGGTGCCCGGGATCAGTTCGCGCGGGATGTTGGCCTCGCGGTAGACGGAGACCGCCAGCGGATAGATGACGAAAATGGCCACGAACAGGGAGATGCCGCCATAGGTCATGGCCGCGCAGGCGAGCACCACCGCGAGGATGGCGAAGCGGGCGCCGATGGCCTTTGTGATCCAGTAGCCGACGGCCCGGGCGGCGCCGGTGATCTCCATCACCTTGCCGAAGACCGCGCCGAGCATAAAGGTCGGGAACCAGGCCGAAGTGAAGCTCACGAAGCCGGTCATGTAGGTTTTTGCGTAGGTATCCACGATGGGCAGCCCGCCGGTGAGCGCGACGAACAGGGCGCACAGCGGCGCCGCCCAGATGGTGGACATCCCTTTATATGCGAGGAACATAAGCAGTGCCAGTCCGATAAAGATACCGATCATGTGCTTTTCCTCCTGTATTTTGTTTTTGAGTGACCGCACGGATGCGGCGGAGGGATCTAGGCGAGGGCGTAGCGCTCCTTTCCCCGCTCGTCTTTCCCAACGGATCTGACGGCGTCGTCGACGTGGACCTCCATGCCGTCCCGGTAGCCCTCGACAAGGGCTGCGAACCGGGCGCCGTCCGGGGCCTGGAGCACGGCGCAGAGATAGGGGAGCCGGTCGAGAAACGCGGGCGTTGTGGAGCGGACGACGCTGAAGGTGTAGATTTTATATTTGTTCATGGTCTACTCCCCCCTGAAAATGTGGATGAGGCAGGTGCCGGCCGTTCCGCCCAGATTGTGCGTCAGGCCGATGTCCGCCTTCCTGACCTGGCGCGGCCCCGCGTCGCCGCGCAGCTGCGTGACGATCTCATAGATCTGGCTGATGCCCGTGGCGCCGATGGGGTGGCCCTTGGCCTTGAGGCCGCCGCTGGTATTGATGGGCTTTTTTCCGCCCAGCGCGGTGACGCCCTCGGCCACCGCGTCGCCGCCGTGACCCCGTTCGAAAAACCCCAGGTCCTCGATGTTGATGATCTGCGTAATGGTAAAGCAGTCGTGCACTTCCGCAAGATCGATGTCCCCGGGCCCTAAGCAGGCCGCTTTGTAGGCCTGGGCGGCCGCGCTTGTCGCCGCGGCAAAGCTGGTGATGGATTTCTTCGCCGCCAGCGTGATGACGTCGCCCGCGTGGCCGGAACCGATGACCTCCACGACGCGGTGCCGGCCGAGCCGCTTCGCGATTTCCGTAGTGGCTAGAACCACGAATGCCGCCCCGTCGGTGACGAGCGAGCAGTCGAAAATGGACAGGGGATCGGCGATCCGCTGGGCGGAGAGCACCGCCTCCAGCGTGACCTCCTTGGGCATCTGGGCGTCTGGATTGAGGCTGGCGTTGTGGTGGGCGTTCACCGCGCAGAGGGCCATTTCACGCTTGACGTTGCGGTATTCGTGGAAATACCGGCTGGCGATCATGGCGAAGTTGGCGGGGAAAGTGAAGCCCTCCATCATCTCCAGTTCATAGTCCATCGCCGAGGCGATGGCTTCGGTTACCGTCTCCGTGTTCCGGTGCGTCATTTTTTCAACGCCGCCCACCAGAACGATGTCGTAGATGCCGCTCATCACCGCGATGAGCCCCATGCGGAAAGCCTCCGAACCGGAGGCGCAGGCCGCTTCCGTACGGACCGTCGGGATATTGCCGAGCCCCAGCACCTCGGAGGCCTGGGAACCCATGTGGCCCTGTCCGCAGAGCTGCTGAGCCACGAAATTGCCGATGTAGAGCGCCTGAATCTCTTTTTTCTCCACACCGGCGTCCAGAATTGCCTTTTCACCGGCAATGGAGACCATCTCCCGCAGAGAGCGCGCCGGAAAGCGCCCCATCTGCGTTTCTCCAATGCCGATGACGGATACGCTGCGCATAGATCTGCCTCCTGTCTGACCGAAATAAAATGTCTCTTTGCCGTATGCCGTACCATACCTCCCTCCGAAAATCATAGGGGACGCCCCTCTCCACAACCCGGGCGAATGACTTTTGCCCAATGCCGATTGGGCAGCTCTGCAAAAATAGTATGATTTTAAATAAAAAATTTGTCCAATAGTTATAAATTAGAGTAAATATAACCTTGACTTACGATTACCTTGTGTTATAATAACCAAAAGGAATGGTTGCGCGGCAGCCATGGGAAGCCTGGTAATGAAAGAGGAGCGGGGATAAAACCGCAGGTTATCGGAATTATGAAGGGGGAGCGCATATCATGGACGTTCGTATGCTGCGCTATGTTTTGGAAATTTACAGAACGAAGAACCTGACAAAAGCCGCGGCAAATCTATATATCTCCCAGCCGGCTCTCAGCAAGGCGATCAAAAAGCTGGAGGGCGAGTTGGGAATGGCGCTCTTTTACCGGGAGGGCAGTTCGCTGCTGCCGACCGATGCGGCCGAGATCATCCTCGAGCGGGCCGACGGGATCCTCGACGACTTCGCGGTGATCGACGCCTCCCTCCAGGATCTCAAATCCCTCAAGCGCGGCCACGTGTCGCTGGGGCTCCCGTCCATCGTTGCGCTCATGTATTTCCCGCCGATCCTGACGGCGTTCCGGGAGAAATATCCCGGCATCGACATCAAAACCTTTGAATACGGCGGCCGGGAACTGGAGGAGCGCATCAGCGCGGGGCTCGTGGACGTTGCGGTCAGCATGCGTCCCATCCGGGCGGAAGGGCTCAACGAGATCCCCATTATCCTGGACAAGATGGTCGCCGCCATGAACCGGAACCATCCGCTCGCGGGCAAGACCGCCATTACGATGCAGGACCTGAAGGACAGGCCCATCAATACGTTCACCGAGGAGTTTTCGGCGCACCGGCAGTTGATGGAGCGGTATCTGGAAGCGGGGGTGACCCCGGTGACCGATATCCTCAGCCCCACCTGCAACTTCCTCGTGGAGATGACCAAAAGGAATGGCGAGGTGTGCGTTTTGCCGGGGCCGACGATCCGGTACTTTAACCATGAGGGATTGGTGCTCATTCCTTTCGAGCCGAATTTCCCCTGGGAACTTTGTATCGTATTTCGCAAAAACGCCTACATGTCCGGCGCCACGAAGCTATTGATCAGCCACATCCAGGGCGCTTTTTCCGCATCCGAAAATAAAAAATAGGGCGGAAATCCCGCATACATACATAAGGAAGAGCGCTGCGCGCATGGCGTGCGGCGCTTTTTGCGTGGCTCCCGGCGCGGAGGAAAAACCCCGCGGATCGGCAGGCCGGTCCGCGGGGCGTCCGCTGGGGAATGGGTTTTGCGGCTCTATAAGGGAAAGAAGGGAAGGGAAACGCAGCAAGGAAAAGGCGCCGGGGCGGGGGATTTAGTCCAGCGTGACCCACATGGCATCGCCCTGGGCCATGCCGGAGCAGATGGCGGCGACGCCGCTCTTTTTGCCGCTGC
>DAOPLW010000094.1:0-5392 GCA_035391945.1 Oscillospiraceae bacterium
TGGGGCCGATGCTCAAAGGGAAGCTTGCGCGGGACTACGAGGCGCCGATGGGGCCGTGGTTTTCCCTCGCGCTTATGATCGCCGCGCTCTGGGGAAGACAGATTCTCCGCTTCTGGCTGCACGTTGCCATCTGATGTCATTGCTATTTTCAGCCGTTCATGCTATACTCGCATAGAAAATAGAGAATATGGACCGTTTTTACTTACCAAAGGAGGAATTATCTTGGGCACCGACCCTATAGGGCCGCAATTGTTTCTGTTAGCCGTTCTCATCGGTGTCAACGCGTTTTTCGCGGCGGCGGAGATCGCCGTCATCTCACTCAATGAAAATATCCTGCACCGGGAGGCGGAGGAAGGGAACAAAAAGGCGGAAAAGATGCTGCAGATGGTGCGCAAACCCGCAAAGTTCCTCTCCACCATCCAGATCGGGATCACGCTCGCGGGCTTTTTGGCCAGCGCCTTCGCCGCGAGCAGCTTTGCCGACCGGCTGACGGACTGGGCGGTAAACGAACTGGGCTTTACGGCCCTCACACCCGCCTCGATCCAGAACATCTCGGTCATCCTCATTACGCTGGTCCTCTCTTACTTTACGCTGGTCTTCGGCGAACTCGTGCCGAAACGCGTGGCGATGCAGAAGGCGGAAAAAGTCGCCCGGGCGACCAGCGGCGTGATTTTTGCGGTCTATACGCTCTTCCGCCCGCTCATCTGGCTGCTTTCCGCCTCCACGAACGGCGTTCTGCGCCTTCTGCACATCAACCCGGAGGAGGAGGCGGACCCGGTCTCCGAGGACGAGATCCGCCTGATGGTGGACATCGGCGAGGAGAAGGGCGCCATCCAGGCGAACGAAAAAACCATGATCGAAAACGTCTTTGAGTTCAACAATACGGACGCCGAGGACGTCATGGTCCATCGGACGGACATGGTTGCCGTCTGGACGGGCGATACGGCGGAGGAGATCATCCATACCATCGAGGACACGGGCCTCTCGCGCTTTCCCGTCTACGAGGAGGACGTGGACGATATCATCGGCATCCTCAATACGCGCGATTACCTCCTCAACGCCCGTCTCCCGGCTCCCAAGCCCCTGCGCGAGATCCTGCGTCCGGCATATTTCGTCCCGGAGACCGTGCACACGGACGCCCTCTTCCGCGACATGCAGAGCAAAAAGATCCATCTGGCCGTCGTGGTGGACGAGTACGGCGGCACGAGCGGCATCGTGACCATGGAGGACCTCCTCGAGGAGATCGTGGGCGAAATCTACGACGAGTTCGACCCGCAGGCCGCGCAGGACATCATCCAGCTCGAGCCGAACCTCTGGCGCGTGGCGGGAAGCACCGAACTGGACACCCTGAGCGAAGCGCTGGACATGGAATTCCCGGAAGACGAGGACTTCGATACGCTCGGCGGCATGGTATTCAGCCAGCTCACGGCGATCCCCGAGGACGGCAGCCACCCGGAGGTGGACGCCTGCGGACTGCACATCAAGGTCGAGGAGCTCTCCGAGCGGCGCGTGGAGTGGGCGCTCGTGTCCAAGCTGGAACCGAAGACCCCGGGCGACGGGGAGGAATAAAGCGGCGCGGAACGTTCCAAAAACGCTTTGACCGAACGTGCGGGGGGTTTTCTTTCCCGGTATGTTTCCTTCCGAACCCCCCGGCCGGGGGATTGACCGACAGCCTTACGCACCGTCCGCCGGACGGTGCGTTTTTTCAGATACGGCCCGTGCGCGGGCGGCGGGCCGAAGACCCGCCGTTTTGCGGCGGAGCGCCGATTTGCCCCATACAGAAAACGGGACCGCGGTCGTCAGGACCGCGGCTCTTTTTTTCGCCTTCGCACCCCCGGGAGGCTGCAGCCAGAGCCGCGATTCCGGCGTCCGCCCGTGACGATGGAGGCGCAGGAGGCGCGCAGAGGGCGTCTTTCCCGTCGCCGAAGCGAAACGGAAGACGGAGCGAGCCGGGCGGAAACGACTCCCCGCGCGCCGGCCGGCGAAGAAACGGCCGATCTTTTGCGGCTGCCTCCTTCGCGAAGAAAGCCGGTAAAGAAAAATCCGGCGGGGAAGAAGCGGGTTGCCTCTTTCGCGGCAACTTTTCCGGCCCGGCTGTCGCCGGTAGGGGGGATGCGCATGAAGAGACACCTGTTTTCCAAATTCATGGTGCTCTACTGCGTGCTGATTTCCACAGCCATCACCGCGGCGGTGCTGCGCATTTGCTGGAAGGGCGGGGAAATCACCGCGGGGACCGTTACGGCGCTTTTCGGCCTCTGGGGCGGCGAGCTGCTGCTCCTCTGTCTCAAGCGCCTCCTAGGAGACGGCTCCTCAGCGGAGCCGTCCGGGAAGCCGGGCGTCAAGAACCGGGACCTGTAACCAGATGGGCGCGCCCGAGCGGCGCGGGGAAGGAGACATACCATGCGCACGATTTTGCAGAAGCTCGCGAGCCGGAAGTTCTGGGCCGCCGTCGCCGGCATCGCGACCGGGATCGCGATCGCGCTCGGCGCGGGCGAGAGCGAAGTGAGCCTCGTCACCGGCGCGGTGACGGCGGCGCTCTCCGTCATCACCTATATCGTCACCGAGGGGAAGGTGGACGCAGCCGGCGTCGCGGCGGCCATCGAGGCCGTGCAGAAGGCGGCGGAGGAGACCGGCGATGCTCAGCAGTCGTGACGTCGGCCTGCTGCGCGACGACGTCGAACACAACTGCCGGACGTTCCTCGCGCTGTGTGAAAAGGCGGGATACCATCCCCTCGTGACGGGCACCGTCCGGGACGAGGAATACCAGCTCAAGTGCTACAATGAAGGAAAAAGCAAGTCGAAGGTACCGACCTTCCACTCGATGCAGGCCGGCCTCGCCTTCGACTACTGCCAGAATATCAAGGGCCGGGAGTACGAAGCGGCGTTTTACGCCGCGACCGCGCTGCTTGCAAAGGAAATGGGCTTTACATCGGGCGGGGACTGGAAGACCTTTGTGGACAAGCCGCACCTCCAGTGGGACGGGCACGGGTTCTACAGCGGCGCGGACATCCTGAAGGGCGAATACCCGCCGGAAATGCCGGCGTATCCGTCTGAGGCGGACACAGAGGATGCAGAAACGGAGGAAGAGGATATGGTGCGCTATCAGAAACTCGGCGACATCCCGAACGAATACGGCTTCCGGGACGTCATCGAGACGCTCATGGACGCCGGGATCATAAACGGCGACGGGAGCGATCCGGACGGGAACGGGGACGTGATCGATCTGTCGCACGACCAGGTGCGAAGCCTCGTCTTCGAGTACCGCGGCGGGGCATTCGACCGGAAACTCATGGCCGAGGGCGCGGCGCCCGCCGTGGAGGTGTGAGCCTTGACGCTGGCACAATTCGGATTTTCCGTCCTGCCGTCCCTTGTGGTCGGCGTCTTCATGGCCTTCTTTACACGCGCGCAGAAACGGCGGGACGAGGAGGCGGAAAAGCGCGCCGCGGCGCGCCAGAAAGAGAGCCTCCTCGCGTTGGAGCTCAACATGTCGACGGCGAAGCTCGCCTACGCGACGGCGGTGGCGCTGCGCCGCGGGCACGCCAACGGAGAGGTGGAAGAGGGCATCCGCGCCTACAACGAGGCGAAGAAGAAATATGTGGACTTCCTCAACGCGCAGGCGAACGAACATCTGGCGGGGTAGAAAACGGGAAACCTGCCGGGCCCGGCCGTGATGGAGAAGAAGCGTGATAAAGAGCCCCGCGGCATAGCCGCGGGGCTCTTTTTTCCCGCCGGGCGCTGCGCCGCTGAGCGCAACGAAACGGAAAATATCCGGACCATTTCCCGGGGAACCTCGAAGCGTAGCCCGCAGGCCTGTACCGCGTGTGCGCCGACGCTTCGGATTTTATATAAAACAGACTGACAGGGAATAATTTCCAAAAAATTATATTTAATGTCGGCTCCTATTTATGGTAAAATAATAAAATCCGTTGTTTCAGAGGAGATGGCGCGCGGATTTTCTGTTCCTGTACCCACTTCGCAGCGAAGGGTGCAGAACAATTTTTCCGCTTATCGGTCGCAGTGTTTTTCCCCCTAGTCGAATTTGCCGAAAATGAAATGACCGAGTCTCGTTTTTCATGCAAATTTTGCATGTTTCGACATGCAAAATTTGCGTGATTTTTTATGCTCGTGAAAATGAATGATTGGAATTTATTGAAAGAAATATTAAAAACGGTAAAAAAATAAACATTATAAGGCGAAAATATATGTAAATTTAATTGGCCCGTTTTCTGCTTTTTATAACGACCGAGGAACGTTGCGGACGGATCGATGCGTTTGCCCGGGATATCGGGAGAAACGGCGGCCAAGGAAGTGAGAAGCGAAAAACTCACCGCAGTCCCGACCGGATAGGGGGTAGCGGAGATCGTCCGCGCAGACCAAATAATGTTAGGGTTATGGAGGCATGTCAATCATGACAAACAATTATTTTCTTCTGACGCCGGAGCAGGAGGACCTGCGATGCATGGTTCGCGATTTTGCGGACAAGGAGATCATTCCCAAGACGGCACCCATCGACGTCGACCCTGCGGTTATGGCGGACCTGTTCAAAAAAGCGTCCCAGATGGGACTGACGACCTACACGCTGCCCGAGGAATTCGGCGGAAGCGGCGGCACGATTTTTACCAATGCGCTCATTAAAGAAGAACTTGCCCGCGGCGACGCCGGCTTTTCCGCCAATGTGGCCGTGTGTTATATGTCTACGGTGCCCCTGAAGGTGGCCGGCACCAAGGAGCAGCTGCAATGGGCGGCGGACCGCCTGACCGCCGGCGACTCCGGCTGCTTCGCGCTCACCGAGCCGAACTCCGGCTCCGATGCGAGCTCCCTTACCACCCGCTATACCCGCGAGGGCGAGTACTTCATCCTCAGCGGACGGAAAAACTTCATCACCGGCGCGGAAACCGCTTCCTACGGCGTGGTTTTTGCCACAAAAGACCCCACCCTCCGGGCAAAGGGCATCTCCGCCTTTCTGGTCGATTTCCACACGCCGGGCGTCTCGATTGCAGGACACGAGGACAAGCTGGGCTTCCGCACCTCCCGCACAAACGACATTGTCTTCGAGGATGTGAAGGTCCCTGTCAAGAACCTGATCGGCGAAGAGGGGAAAGGCTTCGGCATCGCCATGACCTCGCTGGGCTACACCCGTCCGTCTTCCGGCGCAGGCGCCGTAGGAAATGCACAGTATGCGTTCGAGTGCGCGGTAGAATATTCCAAGGTGCGCACGACCTTCGGAAAGCCCATCTGCAAGAACCAGGGCGTCTCTTTCATGCTGGCCGATATGTACGCCAAGCTGGAAGCGTCCCGCCATCTGGTGTGGCATTGCTGCCAGTGCGCAGACGCCGGTATCCGGAATCCGCGCCTGTCTTCCTCCGCCAAGTTCTTCGCCTCCGATGCCGCG
>DAOPLW010000095.1:0-5367 GCA_035391945.1 Oscillospiraceae bacterium
CGACCAGGTCATCGCGGCGCGCTCCCGGAAAAAGACAAAACTTGCAAGGCTCACCAACCGCAGTTTTTACGATGTGCTGTACCAGAAATTCGGAAAATCGTTTGATGGAGGGAACCGAGATGAAGCTTAAAAGGCAGGAAGAGATCATGCGTATCATTGCCGAGCGGGAAGTGGAGACCCAGGAGCAGCTCATGGAGGCGCTTGCCGAGCGCGGTTTCAACTGCACGCAGGCGACCGTCTCCCGCGACATCAAGAGCCTGCATCTGGTCAAGGAGCCGACCGGCGGCGGGAATTACAAATACGTCGTCTCGGGCCGCCGCGCGGTTCTGGGCTTCGCGGGGCGTCTGAGGACGATTTTCCGCGAGAGTGTCACGAGTTTCGACTCGGCGCAGAACATCGTGGTCATCAAAACGATGCCGGGCCTCGCCGGTGCGGCAGGCGCCGCGCTCGACGGCATGGAGCTCTCCGCGATGGTCGGCAGCCTCGCCGGGGACGACACGGTGCTCCTCATCATGCGCGATACGGCCGCCGCCGAAGAGTTCTGCCGCGAGATCAAGGAGATGCTCCGGTAGCATTGCTTAGAAAGAACGGCGCGGGAGGTCTGCCATGCTCACGCTGCTGCACATTGAGAATATCGCGGTCATTTCCGAGGCGGAGATCGCCTTTGCACCGGGGTTTAACGTCCTCACCGGCGAGACGGGCGCGGGCAAATCCATCGTCGTGGACGCTATGGGCGCGGTCGTCGGCGAGCGGACGAGCCGGGACCTTATCCGGACGGGCGCGCGGCGCGCGCTGGTGAGCGCGCAGTTCGACGCCCTGCCGCCTTTGCCGTGGTTTGCCGAAAACGGCGTCGCGCCCGAGGACGGGAGCCTCCTTCTGACCCGGGAGATCTTCCCGGACGGCCGGAACGTCTGCCGCGCGGGCGGGCGGCTCATCACGGTGGGGCAGCTGCGCGCGCTAGGGAGCCGTCTGCTCAACATCCACGGCCAGCACGACGGGCAGCAGCTCCTCGACGAGCGTTTCCATCTGGAGTACCTGGACCGCTTCGGGGATCTCTCGGCGCTGCGCGGGGAGTACGAAGCCGCCTACGCCGAGGTGCGGCGCTGCCGCGCCGCCCTCGCGTCGCTGCATATGGACGAGGCGGAGAAGGCCCGCCGCGTGGACGCGCTCACATATCAGATCGCCGAGCTCGAGCGCGCGGCGCTCCGGGAGGGCGAGGACGAGGAGCTCGCGGCGCGGCGGGAACTGCTGCGCAACGCTGGGAAACTCACCGGATTCGTGGAGACAGCCTCGGCCGCACTGGCCGGAGACGACGAGGACCCGGGCGCCGTAGGAAGGCTGGGGGACGCCGCGCGCGCCGTCCGGCAGGCGGCGCGCCTCTCGGATGAATTTGCAGGCCTCGGAGAGAGCCTGGAGAAACTCGCCTCGCTCGCGGAGGACGCCGCCGAACAGGTGCGCGTTTTTCGGGAGGGGCTGGAATTCTCCCCGCGCGAGCTGGATGCGATCGAGAGCCGGCTGGACGTTCTTTTCCGGCTGAAAAAGAAATACGGCGCCACCGTTTCGGACATGCTCGCCTACCTGGAGACCTCCCGGGGGGAGCTTTCGCGGATCGAATCCGCCGAGGAGACGCTCGCTTCGATGCAGAAGCGTCTCGCCGCGGCGCTCGCGGAGGCGAAAAAGCGCGCCGAAGCGCTCTCGGCCGCGCGCCGGGCGTGCGCCGCGCGTCTGGAGGAGGAGGTCGCGCGGGAACTCGCGGACCTCGATATGGCCCGCGTGCGCTTTGGGACGGACTTTTCGGGGAAAGACGCGCCGGACGGCCTGGACGAAGGCGGCATGGACAACGTGCGTTTTCTGCTCTCGGCCAATCTGGGCGAGGAGCCGAAACCTCTGGGCCGCATCGCCTCCGGCGGCGAGCTCGCGCGCATCATGCTCGCGCTCAAGAATGTCCTGGCCCGCAGCGACGACGTGGACACGCTCGTTTTCGACGAGGTGGATACCGGCGTCTCCGGCCGGGCGGCGGCGCGGGTGGCGGAGAAACTGCGCCAGGTGGCGCAGTACCGGCAGGTCCTCTGCGTTACGCATCTGCCGCAGATCGCGGCGGCCGCCGCGACGCATTTTACAGTGGAGAAAGGCGAGCGGGACGGCAGGACTTATACCGCCGTCCGGCCGCTCACCGGGGCTTCGCGGGTCGATGAGATCGCGCGGCTGCTCTCGGGTGACCGCGTCACGGACGCGGGGCGGAAAAACGCCGCGGAAATGCTGCGCCTGGCGCGCGGGGTGAAGGAAAGTTGACCAGAAAGAGATCGATCATGGGCGTGCGTTTCGACGACGTCACGCTTCCGGAGGCCGTGGAGCGGGCCATGGCGCTCCTGGAGGACTATGGCGGCTATGTGGTGACGCCCAATTCCGAAATCGTCTACGCCTGCCGCGGGACGGAGGGGCTCGCGGATGTGCTGGGCGCCGCCGCGCTTACGCTGCCGGACGGCATCGGCGTGGTTTACGCCTCGAAGATCCTGGGGCGTCCGCTCAAGGGCAAGGTGGCGGGCATCGACTTCGCCGCCGGCCTCATGGAGCGCATGGCGGAAAGCGGCAAAAAGCTCTTCCTCCTCGGCGCCAAGCCGGCTGTGGCGGAAAAAGCCGCGGAAAAGCTGCGGGAAAAATATCCGGGCCTGTGCATCTGCGGGACGCACGACGGGTATTTTAAGGAGGACGCCCCGGTCGTGGAGGAGATAAACGCCTCCGGCGCGGACGTGGTGTTCGTCTGTCTGGGCGCGCCCAAGCAGGAGTTCTGGATGGCCGCGCACAGGGAGGAACTTCGGGGGAAGCTCCTCGTCGGCCTCGGCGGGAGCCTGGACGTCTTTGCCGGGCTCGTGCAGCGCGCGCCGGAGACCTTCAGAAAACTGGGGCTCGAATGGTTCTATCGCTTGCTCAGGGAACCGAGCCGCTTCGGCCGGATGCTGCGCCTGCCGCTCTTTTTGCTGTGGGTCATCGCGGCCAGAATCAAAGGAGAAGATCAAATGCCGGAGAAACCGAGAAAAGAAACCCGTCCGAAGAAGCGCCGGAGAAGGCGCAGCGGAGCGCTGGGCGCGCCGCTCTACGTCATTTTCGTCCTGAGCGTCTCGCTGGTGCTGGCCTTCCTGAGCTGGCGGGGCATCTGCGACGTGTTCGCGCTGGACAAGGAGTACACGACCGCCGTCGTCACGGTGGAAAAGGACGAGTCCATGGGGGAGATCGCCTCCATGCTCAAGGACGAGGGCATCATCCGCCACAGGTGGCTCTTCCGGCTCTATGCGTCGGTCTCCGGCGCGCGGGACAAGATCACCGCCGGGGCCTACGAGCTCAATACCGATATGGATTACCACGCCATCGTGACGTCGATGGGGGAGAAGTCCTCCACCCGGCAGACCATTATGGTGACCATCCCCGAGGGCTATACCATGGAGCAGATTTTCAGGCTTCTGGACAGCAAGGGCGTGTGCGATTACGACAACCTTATGGAGACGGCGGCGGAGCACGACTATAATTTTTCCTTCCTCAAGGACCTGCCTCTGGGTGACGCCACGCGGCTGGAGGGCTATCTCTTCCCGGACACCTATGAGTTTTATCTGGGCGAGCAGGCGCTCTACGCCATTAACCGCATGCTCGTGAACTTCGATGCGAAGGTCACGGACGACATGCGTGAGAAGGCGGTGGATATCGCAGGGAGCGTCCACAACCTGGTCATCATCGCCTCCATGATCGAAAAGGAGACGGACGGCGAGGACCAGCAGAACATCGCCTCGGTCATCTATAACCGCCTGAACAACCCGACTTCCGAGACGGCGGGCTTCCTCCAGATCGACGCGACGCTCTATTACGTCACGGGCCGGCTCGTCACCCAGGAGGATTACGAGACGGTGGACAGCCCCTATAACACCTATCTGTATAAGGGCCTGCCGGCCGGACCCATCTCGAACCCCGGCATGGCCTCCATTTACGCCGCGCTCAACCCCGCGAGTACCAAGTATTATTACTACGCGCTCGACAAGGAGGGAACGCACCACTTCTTCAAGACCTACGCGGAGCACAGCGCCTTCGTCGCGTCGCTCGGCAATGGGTAAGCGCGCCGAGCTTCTCGCCCCGGCGGGGGACATGGAGAAGCTGAAGTTCGCCGTCGCCTACGGCGCGGGGGCGGTCTATCTCGCGGGAACGGAGTTCGGCATGCGCCGGGAGGCGGCCAGCTTCGACGGGGAGAAGCTGCGCGAGGCGGTACGGTACTGCAGGGCGCGCGGCGTCGCCGTGCACGTCGTGTGCAACACGCTTCCCAGGAACGACGAAGCGGCGCGTCTGCCCGCCTTTCTGGAAGAGGTCCAGGATGCGGGCGTCTCGGCCCTCATCCTCACGGACCTGGGCGCCTTCTCGCTCGCGAGGAAGTACGCCCCGCGCGTTTCGCGCCACGTGAGCACGCAGGCGGGCGTCGTCAACTACGAGAGCGCCCGCATGTGGCACGAGCTGGGGGCCAGCCGCGTCATCCTCGCGCGCGAGCTGTCGCTGGAGGAGATCCGGGAGCTGAAGGCGAAGGTTCCCAAAGAGCTGGAAGTGGAGGCGTTCGTCCACGGGTCCATGTGCGTCTCCTTCTCCGGGCGCTGCCTCCTCTCCAATTACATGACCGGCCGGGACTCCAACCGGGGCGCGTGCGCGCAGCCCTGCCGCTACAGATACGCGCTCGTGGAGGAGAAGCGGCCGGGGGAATATTATCCCGTCTTTGAAACTGAGCGGGGGACGTATATCCTTAACGCCCGGGACCTGTGCATGATCGATCACGTCCCGGAGCTTCTGGACGCGGGGCTCGACAGTCTGAAAATAGAGGGCCGCGCGAAATCGGCCTACTACGCCGCCGTTGTCACGAACGCCTACCGGCACGCGGTCGACTCGGCCGTTTCCGGCGCGCCGCTGGACCCGGTCTGGCGCGGGGAGCTCGACAGGATCAGCCACCGGCACTACTCCACGGGCTTCTTCTTCGGGCAGCCGGGACAGTATTACGAGGATTCCCGCTACATACGGGACTGGAGCGTCATGGCCTACGTGACCGCCTGCGACGCGGACGGAAACGCGGTCCTGACCCAGAGAAACCGCTTCTGTACCGGCGATACGCTGGAACTGCTGACCCCGGACGGAAAAGAACCCGTCTCCTTCTCCGTCGCCTCGATGGAGGACGCGGACGGGAACCCCGTGGACGACGCGAAACATCCGGAGATGACGGTGCGCATGAAGCTGCCGCGCTATGCCCCGGAATATTCCATCCTGCGCCGGGAGAACGGAAAAAAGAATTGTCAATCGCGCCCCTTATGGTAAAATACAACGGTAAAATGCCAAAAAGCAATGACG
>DAOPLW010000096.1:0-5342 GCA_035391945.1 Oscillospiraceae bacterium
AGCATGGTTAAAATCTGCGCAGAGATGGGCGCCATGTGTATCGCGGAGGGCGTGGACAGCGAAGAAAAGGTGCGCGGTCTCCTGGAGGCCGGCTGCGAATATGCGCAGGGCTATTACTACAACAAGCCGCTGCCCGCGGAGGAATTCGCCGCCAAATACCTCATTGGCGCGGCGGGCTGAGCCGGCCCGGAGACTGCCTCTTGAAGAATGGGAAACGCCGTGTTATAATCAAACTCCGCTTGGGGACGCGCCCGGGCATCGGGCGCGTCCCGGCGCCGGATCGGCCGCCGCGGCCGAATACGGGATATTCTGCTTCTCCCCGCCTTGTGTCCGGCCCTTGCCCCGCGGATCGCGCCCAAGTTGATATGTCTCCGTAGCTCAGCAGGATAGAGCGTCCGCCTCCTAAGCGGAAGGTCGCGCGTTCGAATCGCGCCGGGGATGCCAGAAAGACATAGCTTCCGTTCGGCGGAAGCTATGTCTTTTTTTACTTGGGAAAGCGTGGTAAAATGGCTCTAAATTCAATCGTCCATAGTAAAAGATAACGGTAAAACAGAAATTCGGCGTGCGGATTATTTATAGATCATGGAGGAACTATGAAACTGGATTTAACGTTCAGACAATGTATGCCGGATGACATCCACACACTTTGTAACTTTTCGTATCGAACATATAATGAGACTTTTGTTCACATGAACACACCATCAAATATGGTAGCCTATTTAGAGCAATCTTTTAATATAAACAAACTATGCGGCGAATTATCAAATAGCGATTCATTCTTTTATTTCCTTTATTCCAACGGGGAATTGGCAGGCTACCTAAAGCTAAACGAATCTCCATCACAAACTGACATAAACGACATACAATCTTTAGAAATAGAAAGAATATATGTAGCAAAGGAATTTCAAGGTGAAGGATTAGGCCGCATTTTAATGAACAAGGCTATCAGTATAGCGAGCACAAGAAAAAAATCATATGTCTGGCTCGGCGTATGGGAAAAGAATGAGAAAGCTATTTTGTTTTATCAAAAGAATGACTTTTATAAAGTTGGCACTCATTCTTTTTTCATGGGAGAGGAAGAGCAAACGGATTTTGTAATGCGGAAGAATTTATAGCTTTTTCAAATGCCGTATCTGCATCAGAGAAAAACTCACGAGTTCTGTAAACACATAGCGCAACAGTTATAAGCGTTGCACAAGACCGCCGCATGCCGGGGTGAAACCGGCGTGCGGCGGTCTGCATACTTTTCGGACCAGTATTCATAGTCGGCTGAAAAATAATTTTCAAAATTTTTACGTACGGGACATACGCAGGACACGAATCTGGAAAATAGTGAAAACGGCAATAATCACTTTAATCGGTGAACTGCAGCATCCGGTCTGAAAAGAACGCGGCGTTCTCGGGGAAAACGCCGATTTTCAAAAAGGGATGCCGCGGTATTGTGAGCGGAGCGGATTCGTGGTATAATTTAGAATCCTGATAGCTACGCTTCCATGGTAAAAAAAGGGAAAATCACCGCCGGGATCGTTTTTGCGCTTTGCCGGCAGAATACGGCAGGGAGGTGAGGACGTGAAGATCCAGTGGTATCCGGGTCATATGACCAAAACGCGGCGCATGATCGAAGCGGACGCGAGGCTCGTGGACGTGGTGTGCGAAGTCATCGACGCGCGCATTCCGGAGAGCAGCCGGAACCCCGATCTGGACGCCATGGTCGGCCGCAAGCCGCGCCTGATCGTCCTCAACCGCGCCGATCAGGCGGACGCCGCCGCCACCCGCCTCTGGACGGATCATTTTCGCCGGCAGGGACTCGCGGTCCTGGAGACGGACTGCCGCTCCGGCGCGGGCATCGGCCGCTTTGCGCCCGCCGTGCGCGCGCTCCTGAAGGACAAGCTCGAGGCCTATGCCGCCAAGGGGCAGTCCGGCCGCACGCTGCGCGCGATGGTCGTGGGCGTCCCGAACGTGGGGAAATCTACGTTTATAAACCGTGTTTCAAAGAAAAAATCCGCCAAAGTCTCCGACCGTCCGGGCGTCACGCGCGGAAAACAGTGGGTGACCGTGGACGGCGGGCTCGAGCTTCTCGATACGCCGGGCATTCTCTGGCCGAAATTCGACGACGAGGAAACGGGACTGCACCTCGCCTTCACCGGCGCGGTCAAGGACGACGTCGTCGACGTCGAGACGCTCTCGATGCGGCTTATGGAGCTGCTCGCCGCGCGCTACCCGGCACAGCTTCGGGAGCGCTACCGGCTCTCCTGGGAGGGAGAGCCGCCCGCCGGGCACATGCTTCTGGAGGCGGCCGCGCGAAACCGCGGCTTTCTGGCTTCCGGCGGCGAGACGGACACGGAGCGCATGGCGCGCATTCTCCTGGACGAATTCCGCGGTGGAAAGCTCGGCAGGTTCACGCTGGAGCTGCCGCCGGAGGGGCATGCCTTATGACCCCGGAAGACTTTTGGCTGGAGGAACGCGCTTCCTTCCGGGAGGGATACCGTCTGATCTGCGGCGTGGACGAGGCGGGCTGCGGCCCTCTGGCCGGACCGGTCTACGCCGCCGCGGTCATCCTGCCGGAGGGCTGGACGCACCCTTACCTCAACGACTCGAAGAAAGTGACGGAGCGCCGCCGCGAGCTCCTCTTCGATACGATCACCGCCTCCGCCCTGGCGTACGGCATCGCCTCCGCGGACGAGAAGGAGATCGACGCGCTCAATATCTTAAGGGCCCGGCTCCTTGCCATGCGCCGCGCGGTGGAGGCGCTTTCTCCCGCAGCGGACTTCGCCCTCGTCGACGGAAACCGGGCACCCGGCCTCTCCGTTCCGTGCCGGACGCTCGTGGGCGGCGACGGCCGCAGCGCCTCCATCGCCGCGGCCTCGATCCTCGCCAAGGTCAGCCGCGACCGCTTCATGGCGGAGATGGCGCTGCGGTATCCGCAGTACCGGTTCGAGAAGCACAAGGGTTATCCGACGAAACTGCACTATGAGTTGCTGCGGGAATACGGGCCGTCGCCCATCCACCGGCTCACGTTTCTCAAAAACCTCTGAAAGGGGGCGCGGCCGCGATGGACAGACGCCTTCTGGGCCGCTGGGGCGAGGCTGCTGCGGCGGCGTGGCTGCGCCGGCAGGGGTACACGGTCCTCGCCGCGAACTACGCCACCCGCTTCGGTGAAATCGACCTTATCGCATGGAAAGGGAATTACCTTGCCTTCATAGAGGTAAAGCTGCGGAAAAGCGCCGACTTCGCCGCTGCGCGGGAGTTTGTCGACGCACGCAAGCAAAAGCGCTTGCGTATCGTTGCCGCGCAATATTTACAGGAACATCCAAGCGAGCTTCAGCCGCGCTTTGACGTGGCGGAGGTCTACGCGCCGGACGGCGCGGAGACCAAACAGCCTAAGATCAACTACATCGAAAACGCATTTCAATAATCCGGTGCCCGGCCGGCCTCTTCAGTCGGCTTCGCGGCGCGGTTTCAGAGGGTGTTTGATTTTGATTCCTCTTTTTGACGCACACTGCGATACGATCCTCTCCTGCTTTCAGGATGGTTTTTCCCTCCGAGAGAACGAGGGCCACATCGACCTCCTGCGCGGCGGAAGATACGGCCCGTGTGCCCAGTTCTTCGCCATCTGGGGCGAGACGGGTCTCATGGGCGAGCCGCGCGAGGAGACTCTTTTCTGGCGGGAGCTGGTATGTTTCCAGCGGGAGCTGGAGAAAAACGCCGACCTCGTCCGTTTCTGCACTTCCGGCGCGGACGCGGAAAGGGCCGCCTCCGAAGGGCGGATCGCGGCTTTTCTATCCGTGGAGGGCGCGGGCCTTCTCGGTTGCGACCTCCGCATGCTCCATACCGCTTACCGAATAGGGGTTCGGGCAGTTAACATAACATGGAACCATGCGAACGTCCTTTCCGGTACGAACGTCGAGGAGCCGCAGCGCGGCCTCTCCGAAGCGGGGAATGCCTTTGTCCGCGAGATGCAGCGCCTCGGGATGCTTGTGGACGTCTCCCACATCTCCGAAGCTGGCTTCTGGGACGTGATGGAGACGGCCTCGCGGCCCGTCATGGCCAGTCATTCGGACTCGAAAGCGCTCTGCGGGCACAGCCGGAACCTGACCGACGAGCAATTCCGCGCCCTCGTCCAAAACGGCGGCGTGGCGGGGCTCAATCTCTGCCCGGACTTCCTCGGCGGGGCTGCGGACGTCGGGACCTGCGCCGATCACATCGAGCATTTTCTCGCGCTCGGCGGCGGAAAGAACATCTGCATGGGCGGGGACCTGGATGGCGTCGAGCGTCTGCCCGCCGGCATGACGGGGATCGAGAGCGTCCGTGAGATCTACGAAGAACTGCGGCGGCGCGGCCATGGCGTGGCGCTTCTGGAGGATATCTTCTATAATAATTTAGCAAGGGTTGTGAAGGAAGTATGCGGTATACCAGTACGAGAGACAAATCCCTGTCCCTGACGGCGGCCGAAGCCATCACCCGCGGGCTCTCCCGCGACGGCGGGCTCTTTATCCCCGAGACGCTGCCGGTCTTGCCGGACGGCGCCCTCGAGGCTCTGTGCCGGATGCGTTACCAGGAGCGTGCGGCCTATATTATGGGACTCTTTCTGGACGAATTCACGAAGGAGGAGCTCTCCGCCTTCGCGTCGGCGGCTTACGACGGCTTCGATACGCCGGCGGTGGCGCGCGTGCGCCGGATGGACGCGGGAAGCTCCTGTCTGGAGCTCTGGCACGGCCCGACCTGCGCCTTCAAGGACATGGCGCTCCAGATGCTGCCGCACCTCCTTACGGCCTCTCTGCAAAAGACAGGCGAAACAAAGACGGTCTGCATCCTCGTGGCCACCTCCGGCGACACCGGAAAGGCCGCGCTCGAGGGCTTCGCGGATGTAAAGGGCACGAAGATCCTCGTCTTTTACCCCGAGGACGGCGTCTCGGAGATCCAGGAGCTGCAGATGGTGACGCAGGCGGGCGCGAACGTCGGCGTGTGTGCGGTCAAAGGAAACTTCGACGACGCGCAGACGGGCGTCAAAACCATCTTTTCCGACGAGGCGGTACGCGAAACGCTCGCTTCCCGCGGCTACTTCCTCTCCTCGGCCAACTCCATCAACTGGGGGCGCCTGCTGCCGCAGATCGTCTACTATATCTCCGCCTACTGCGATCTCGTGAGCCGGAACGCCGTCGCGATGGGGGAGAAGGTCAACTTCTGCGTCCCGACGGGGAACTTCGGGAACATTCTCTCGGCGTATTACGCCAAACGGATGGGCCTTCCCGTGGGCAGGCTCCTGTGCGCCTCCAACGCGAACAACGTCCTGACGGACTTCATCCGCACAGCCGAGCATTGAAAGGGCGCGGGCGATCTTG
>DAOPLW010000097.1:0-5311 GCA_035391945.1 Oscillospiraceae bacterium
CGTACTGGAGCGGGGGCTCGGGCACCCGGCAGATCCAGGTCTGGGCGGACGGCGCGTGCTGCGCCACCCGGACGGAGACGGAGACGCTTGCCCGCCGGAGCCTTACCAATGGGAATACGCTCTGGCTCTGGTACGAGGGGGAGGAGGACCTGTATGAAGGCCCCCTCGCGGAGAATACGCCGGACGATCTTTCCGGGATCCCGACCTACGAGGATCTCCTTGGGCTGGAGAAGGACAGGATCCTCTCCGCCGGTTACGAGGGGAAAAACGGCTGGGCCTGCGTCTGGGCCGAGACGGAGCCGGGGGAGGACGGAACTACCGCGCGCTACTGGATCTCCGTGGAAAACGGGCTTCTTGTGGCGGCGGAGCTGCGCCGTGACGGTACGCTGACCTACGCCGTCTCCCTTCCCTCCGTGCAGATCCCCGTGACGGACGAGACGGCGTTTCGTCTCCCGGACGGGACGGATGTGCGGGAATAATTTCCGTGCCGGAAGCCGGAAAGCGGCGGGACGTGCGGGTATTTGACCGCCATGGAAAAGCCGGGCCGCGCCCCGACGTTGACATCGGGGGTCGTTTGGAGTAAAATCGTTCGGTCGAGAGCGGACGAAAAAGCCGCTTTGACGGGGAAAAATAGAATGGATGAGGGAGCGCTATGTGGAAATACGCCATAAAGAGAATTCTGTTGGCTGCCGTGACGATATTCATCATCATCGCGATCACGTTTTTTGCCATGAACGCCATACCGGGCGGGCCGTTTAACAAAGAAAAGGCCACCGACCCGGCGGTGCTCGCGGTGCTGGAAGCCAGGTATAACCTGGATAAACCCGTGCCCGTGCAGTTTTTGCTCTATTTGAAAAACCTGCTGCACGGGGACCTGGGCATCTCGCTGAAAACGGGACGCGACATCAGCACCATCATCGGGGAGAGCTTCCCCATATCCGCGCGGTTGGGCGGCATGGCCATCCTCGTTGCGCTCGTCCTGGGGCTCTTTTTCGGTTCCATCGCGGCGCTTAACCGAAATAAATGGCCGGACCGGGCGATCATCTTTTTCACCACGTTTTTCGTCTCGGTCCCGAGTTTCGTGCTTGCGACGCTCCTGCTTCTGGTCTTTTGCCTGAAACTCGGCTGGGTGCCCGTCTGGAGCACCACGCGGACCAATTACGTCCTGCCCGTCATCGCGCTGGCGATGTATCCCATGAGCTACATCACGAGACTGACCAAGTCCAGCATGCTCGACGTCCTCGGGCAGGATTACATCAGAACCGCCCGCGCCAAAGGCGTGCATACGGGCAAGGTCATTTTCAAGCACGCGCTGCGCAACGCCCTCATCCCGGTCGTCACCTACGTCGGGCCGATGTCCGCCTACATCCTCACCGGGAGCCTGGTGGTGGAGACGGTCTTCACCATCGGCGGCCTCGGCAGCAAGTTTGTGACCGGCATCAGCTACCGCGACTATCCGCTCATCATGGGCACGACCATTTTCCTCGCGACGATCATGGTCATTATGACGCTTCTCAGCGACCTTGCCTATAAGGCCGTTGATCCGAACATCAAATTTGAATAGGAGGTGACCGAAGATGAACGACAACCGATGCGGCTATCCGAAAAAGAACCCGCTGAGCATGCAGATCGACCTTTCCAAGTTCGAACCGGCCACCGAGGAGGAGAAACGGCAGCATGAGGTGATGCGTCCCTCCTCCACCTTCTTCCGCGACGGCATGCGCAAACTCTTTAAGAACCCCCTGGCCGTGGGAAGCGTGATCGTGCTGCTGCTGATTTTCGTCACCATCATCGTGGCGCCTATGGTCGTGCCCTACAGCTATTCCGACATGGTCACCATCGACGGCGTGCGCGACAAGACGGCAAAAAATCTCTCGCCCTTCACATATTCCGAAAAAGAGCAGGAGGCGATCGCCAGGGGCGACAGGATATTCCCCCATATTTTCGGCACAGACGCCCTCTGCCGCGACTACTTCATGCGCGTGATCTACGGCACGAGAGTTTCCCTCTCGGTCGGCCTTTTCGCCAGTATCATCGTTCTCATCATCGGACTTCTCTACGGGTCCATCTCCGGCTACGCCGGCGGGCATACGGACCTGGTCATGATGCGGATCGTCGACATCATTTACTCGCTGCCGGACCTGCTTATCATCATTTTGCTTTCGGTGGTGCTTGACGCCACGCTCGGGAAGGTCATACAAGGGACGATCTTCGCCAGGCTCGGGACGAATATGCTCAGCATCTTCATCGTCTTCGGGCTCCTCTACTGGGTCAGCATGGCCCGCCTGGTGCGCGGCCAGATCCTCTCCATTAAACAGAACGAATACGTGCTCGCGGCCCGCGCCCTCGGCGCGAAGCCCAGCCGAATTATAAAGAAGCACATTCTGCCCAACTGCATCAGCGTCATCTTTATTTCCACTGCCCTCCAGGTGCCGTCGGCCATCTTTACCGAGAGCTTTCTGAGCTTTGTGGGCCTCGGCGTGCAGGCCCCGATGCCGAGCCTCGGCTCTCTGGCGAACGCCGCCCGCGAGGGACTCCAGAGCTATCCCTACAAGCTCGTGTTCCCGTCGGTCATGATCTGCCTGATCGTGCTCGCCTTCAATCTGCTGGGCGACGGCCTTCGGGACGCCTTCGACCCGAAGCTCAGGGGGTGACCGGAATGGAAAGAATACTGGAAGTCAAAGATCTGCACACCTCGTTTTTCACCGACGCCGGCGAGGCCGTCGCGGTCAACGGCGTCTCCTTCAACCTTGACAGGGGAAAAGTGCTGGGGATCGTGGGGGAGAGCGGAAGCGGCAAGAGCGTCACGGCCTATTCCATCCTGCGCATCCTCACCGAACCCGGGAAAATCGTGAGCGGCGAGATCCTCTACAAGGGGCGCGACGTGACGAAGTTTACCAAGCACGAGCTTCAGGCGTACCGCGGAGCCAACGTGAGCATCGTGTTTCAGGACCCGATGACCTCTCTCAATCCCGTCTATACCGTCGGCAATCAGCTCTGCGAGGCCATTTTGCTCCATACCGACCGCACCAAGAAGCAGGCGGTGGACCGGGCCATCGAGATGCTCACGCTCGTGGGCGTGAACGACCCGGCAAAGCGCATCAGGCAGTATCCCAGCGAGCTCTCCGGCGGCATGCGCCAGCGCGTCATGATCGCGATGGCCCTCGCCTGCGAGCCGGACGTCCTCATTGCGGACGAGCCGACCACCGCGCTGGACGTGACGATCCAGGCGCAGATACTGGAGCTCATGCAGGACCTTCAGAAGAAGCTGGGCATGGCGATCATCCTCATCACCCACGACCTGGGCGTCATCGCGAGCATGTGCCAGGAAATCATCGTCATGTACGGCGGCCGCGTCTGCGAACGCGGCACCGCCGACGAGATCTTTTACAACCCCAGGCATGAATACACCAAGGGACTGCTTCGTTCCATCCCCAACGCCCAGAACCTCAAGGGAAAGCTGATCCCGATCGCCGGCTCCCCTGTGGACGTTCTCAACATGCCCGCCGGCTGTCCCTTTGCGGCGCGCTGCGACAGGGCCATGAAGATCTGTCTGGAGGCCATGCCGGAGGAGATCGTGATCAACGACGAGCACAAGGCCTCCTGCTGGATGAACGTCAGACCGGACAGGAAGGAGGAGCGGGCATGAGCGGGAATCTCGTGGAGGTCAGGGACCTCAAGCAGTATTTCTACATCAAGACGGGTTTCTTTTCCAAGACGCCCCTCAAGGCCGTGGACGGCGTCTCCTTTTCCATTAAGCACGGCGAGACGCTCGGGCTCGTCGGCGAGTCGGGCTGCGGGAAGACCACGGTCGGCCGGACGCTCCTCCATCTTTATAAGCCCACGGGCGGCGAGATCCTCTTTGAGGGCGAGCAGGTCACCCCCCGGAACATCAAGAATTACCGCAGGCGCATGCAGATGGTCTTCCAGGATCCCTATTCCTCGCTCAACCCCCGCATGACCGTTTCGGACATCATCGGCGAGCCGCTGGACATCCATAAGCTCTATCGGTCCCGCGGCGAGCGCAGGGACCGCATCGCGGAGCTCATGAGCCTCGTGGGCCTCTCCAGCGAGCAGGCCAGCCGCTATGCGCATGAGTTCTCCGGCGGCCAGCGCCAGCGGATCGGCATCGCCCGTGCGCTCGCGGTGAAGCCGGAATTCATCGTCTGCGACGAACCGGTCTCCGCCCTGGACGTCTCCATCCAGGCGCAGGTCATCAACACCTTCGAGGAGCTGCAGGAGAAGCTGGGCATCACCTACCTCTTCATTGCCCACGATCTGACGATCGTCCACCACATCTCCAGCCGCATCGCGGTCATGTACCTGGGAAAGCTCGTCGAGCTGGCCGAGGCTGACGAGCTCAACGCCAACCCGATCCACCCGTATACGAAATCGCTGCTTTCGGCCGTGCCCGTCGCCGATCCGCGCCTGGCGCGCGAGCGCAGGCGGATCATCCTGGAGGGGGATGTGCCAAGCCCCATGAATATGCCGTCCGGCTGCCCGTTCCGCACCCGCTGTCGCTATGCGACGGCACAGTGCGCCGAGGAGAATCCGCCGTTGAAAGACATGGGCGGGGGACACTTCGCGGCCTGCTGGAATGTATGAATTCGTAAAATTTCGATTGCCTTTTTCATGGAAATATGGTAAAATGCGTTAAGTTTGGTAGACTGTGACAGGGGTCACTGTTCTATAGTCCACAATCACCGACATCATCAAAAGATTTGGAGGAATGAAAAAACGATGAAAAGATTGCTCTCTCTTGCGCTGGTCCTTCTTCTTGCCGTCTCGCTTCTGGCGGGTTGCACCAAGACGGAGACCCCGGCGAGTGAGGAACCCTCTGCCGAGCCGACCGTTGCTTCGTTCGACTGGACCGGGTACGACTCTCTGATCGACCAGATCCGCGCGTCCACCGATTTTGTCGCCCGTGAGGGGCTCATGCACCAGGCCGAGGATATGCTCATGGAGACCGGTGCGATCTGCCCGATTTACTACTACAACGACGTGTACATGATGAAGGCCGCGGTGCAGGGATTCTATTGCACCCCTTACGGCTATAAGTACTTTGTGCACGCCACGAACGGCGATTCCACGACCCTGAAAGTCTGCCTCGCCTCCGAGCCGGACAAGCTGGATCCCGCCCTCAACTCCTCTGTTGACGGCGCGTGCCTGGCTGTCAACTCTTTCGGCGGCCTGTACACCTATGATGAGAATATGCAGCTCGTCCCCAACTTTGCCGAGAGCAGCACCGTCTCCGATGACGGCCTGACCTACACCTTTACCATGCGGTCCGGCCTCAAGTGGTCCGACGGCA
>DAOPLW010000098.1:0-5304 GCA_035391945.1 Oscillospiraceae bacterium
CCCACGGGGCCAAGGAGGCGATCAGTGCCCGCTCGCGGCTCTCGTCCGCGGAGAGGCGACGGATCCGGTCGTCCAGCTCGCTGATCGTTCCGGAGACGCGCAGGGCCTCATTTAAGGAAGTATCATTGAGAAAATCGCTTTTTCCCACCTCGGGACGGGCCGAGAGCAAAGGCGTTTTGGCGGGGGCGTACTTATCGAGCAGGCGGATTGCCTGTCCGATATCCGACGCTTCACTCTTAACCTCCGCGGTGGGGCCTGCGCTTCTCCGGAAGACAGAGGCAATCTCTTTGTCCGCCAGGGCCGCAGCCGGCTCGGAAATTTCGACGCAGCCGAGGAGCATGAGCTCTTTGAGCAGTTCGTCTCGTTCGGACCGGAGCGCGAGCAGCCTTAGTTTTTTCATTTTTTCGATTGCCATCAGCCGCTCACAATCCTTTCCATAATCAGTGTGGCGGCGTCATCCAGACGCCTCTCCGCGGCGCGGCGAAGCTCAGCACAGTCCCGCTCGGTATCCGCTTTGGCCTTGGCCGCATACTCGGCGGCCTTTTTCTCTGCCTCCGCCATCATTGCCCGCGCCTCGCCGGCCGCGCGGCTTTGGGCATCCTCCACGAGCTTTACCCCATCGCGCTCCGCATCGGCTACGAGCTTCTTTGCGGCAGCTGTCGCTTCTATTCGTCGCTGCAGAGAGAGTTGCTCGGTTTCCGTGACTTTCTTGATCGCATCAAGTGACATAGTTTCACCGTCCTTCCATAGTGGAGTTTGAGAATTACGGTAGGGTCCCTCCCCCAAACCCGATATTCCCCCACTATCACAACATTAATAATTATAGCGGAATAGGCCCTGAAAAGCAAGCCTATTTTTGTTTAATAATGTAGGTTGAAGACGATAAAAAATGGCTGGATTCCACAAAAAAAATTGATATCCGGACGCAAATTCCGCCCCCTTGCACAACGACGGCCGCGGTGGGACGGTAAAATTTTGAATTTATACCAACAAAGGCTATAAATTTTGACACGGCTGTGCTAAAATACAGAAAAAATGGACGTACGCGAACCGGGAAATGAGGGGGAGGTAGCACCGTGACAAAGGGCTATAAGTCGCACCGAGGGCCTTCGCGCGGACGTTTTTTCAAGGCGCTTATCGCCATATTGCTCGTGTGCCTCGTCCTGACCGCGGCACTGCTGCTCCTGCTGCAGAAATATATCGTATACAACGCCGACGGGAGCGTTACCATCGACCTGCCCTTCTTCTCTGCGGAGCGCAGTTCGCCGCAGCCGTCCCCGGCGGGGAGTTTCGTCGTCACGACGGATGCCCCGTCGCCGTCGCCTTCGCCCTCCCGGGCGCCGACGTCCCCGGAGGGCGAGACCGTCCTGCGCGCCGCCGCGACCGGCACGGCGGATCCGGAGGAGGCGCGCGCGGCGATGGAGGCGCTCGGCGGCTCCGCCGCGGTCCTGACGCTCAAGGGCATCGACGGCGTGCTGGGATATACCTCCGCGCTGGAACTGGCCCAGGGGGCGGGAATCTCCGCGCCGGAGGGCAGAAACGAGGTGATCAGTGCGCTGGCGGAGGAGACGGAAACCGTCGCCTGGGTGAGCTGCTTCCGCGACCACACGATGCAGAAATACCGCACGGCCCTCTCGATGTACACCGGCAGCTACCGCTGGCTGGACCGGGACAGCGTGGGCTGGATCAACCCCTATAAGCAGGAGGCCCGGGACTATGTCCGGGACGTGGTGAAGGAGATCGCCGCCCTGGGCGTTAGCGAGGTCGTCCTCGACTACAGCGGTTTTCCCACCTTTGGCAAATACCAGATCCTCACCTACGGCGCGGATGCGGACACCCCGTTTTCCGACGTGATCGACGCGTTTTTCGCTTCGGTCTCCGACGCCCTGGAGGGCACCGGCGTGCGCCTGTCGGCCGTGACCGATCTGGAGACGCTGGAGAACGGGGAAAACGACGCGAGCGGCCAGCGTGCGGAGACGCTCCTTACCTGCTGCGACCGGCTCTATGTCCGTTCCGACGACCGCGCGGCCCTCGAAGCGGCTTACGCCGGCGCGGGCGGGGAGGACCCGGACGAACGCCTCGTGTCCGTTCTTTCAGAAGCGCCCGGCGATGTGAGCTACAGCTACGTTATAGAAAAGTAAAACCGTCCGGGGGATTTTCTCCCCGGGTATCAAAGCCGGGCTTTGCCCGGCTTTGATGTTTTCCTCGCTCCCGCGCGGCGAAGGCAGCGGCCCCACGGCCGCGGGCAGCGGCGTCCCACGGCCGCGGGCAGCGGTGTCCTGCGGCGGCGGGCAGCGGCGTCCTGCGGCGGCGGGCAGCGGCATCCTGCGGCGGCGGACGGATTCGATGCCTGCGGCCTGAACCTTGCTTTCTCCGGCGCGCATGCCGCCGGGGGAAAGCCGTATGTCCTTCTGCCGCTCCGGCGGCAAACCTCCGCGGGGCTTTTCCGGACCCGCGGGCAGGAACCCTTTTCGCCCCACAGAAAAGACCCCAAAAAACAACGCGCGCCCCGCCTTCCGGCGGGGCGCGCGTTGTTCTGTCCGGGGGGGGCGGAGTCCATCCTGGAACGTTGTTACATAAACAGAACCACAAAGCGCAGAAGCATCACGGCGACCTCGCTGCGCTGGGCGGTACCGGAGGCGGCAAGTTCACCGCTTCGGCCGGTGACGATCCCGTAACCGACAGCCCAGCGCATGGCGTCCTCCGCCCAGGAGCTGACCTCCGGATCGGGGAAGCCGTCCAGGTCCGTCTCGCGCTCCAGGTCAAAGCCCTTGTAGCGGGCGTAGTTATGGAGCATCAGCGCGAACTGCTCACGCGTCATGTCGGCATCGGGCAAAAAGCGGCCCGCGCCGTCACCGGTCACGATACCGTTCTCGCTGGCCCAGGCGACGGCCGTCGTATACCAGGTGTCCGGAACGTCGGTGAAGTCCGCCGACCCGGCGGGTTCGGGTTCCCCCGCCAGCCGCCAGAGCACGGTGGCGACCATGGCGCGTGTGGTATTTTGTGCCGGGGAGAAAGCCGTCCCGGCCGCGTTCGTCGCGCCCAGATAGCCCTTGAGACTCAGATAGGCCGCCGCGTCGTAATACCACGCGGAAGCGGAGACATCCCCGTACGGGTTTTCCCAGGAGGCGATGAGGTCGTCCCGGGTGGGTTCAGCCGGGACGGACGGTGCGGGAGACGGCGTCGGCGTGGAGCTCGGTTCCGGCGATGGGCTGGGCGAGACGGTGGAGGTCCCGTCGTAGACGATCACATCCTGCGTTTCGCCGGCGAAAGTCGTCGAGGTGGCTTTGTAGCGGAACTGATAGTATCCCGCATAGATGTTGTAGAAATACGTCGTCCCGGCGGCGATGCCCGTCCAGGTGTTCCAGATCACCGCGTTGGAGGACGTACGGTACTCCATGGTACTGTCGATGTTCTGGACGCCGTTGTAGCCGCCGTAGGCGTTCGGCGCGGCGGGCCGCGCGGGCGCGACAAGAGTCTCCACGTCGCTTTCCGTGCTGCCCGAGATCGTCAGACCGGCCGGCGCCTGGAAGTAATAGACCGTACCGGGAGCGAGGGAGATCTTTACGCCCGTCCCGGTTTTGTCGAGCGTCACGGATGAGCCGGAGCCGTAGCACATCCCGGCCGGGACGACCACGTCGGTGGTCTCGTTTACAAAGTTGATGCCGATGGTCGGCGTCGGTTCCTTCACAAGTGCGCAGGCGGCCGGCAGCAGGCCGAAGATCAGCGCTAGGGCGAGCGCGAACGAAACGAGCGTTTTTTCGGTTTTCATGGCGCATGCTCCTTTTGAAGGCTTAATGTTTCTCCACAAATTCCCCGTTCTCGTCGATCCTCATGGGGGTGATGACGTTCCGCGTGTTCTTGGCGATGCCGTCGAGCCTGACGCCCGAGGCGAAGTCGGAGACGAGCGTATAGGCCACGCCGTGCTTTTTGGCGCGGCCGGTGCGGCCGATGCGGTGGACGTAGTATTCGTTTTCGTCTGGCACGTCGTAATTGACCACAAGGTCGATGTCGTCCACGTCGATACCGCGGGAGGCGACGTCGGTCGCGATGAGGACGCGCGTTAAGCCCTTCTTGAACTTGTCCATGACCTTCTCGCGCAGGACCTGGCTCATGTCGCCGTGGATGCGCTCGGCGGGGCAGCCGTTCATCTCCAGAAGATGTGCGAGCCTTTCGGTCATGGTCTTGGTGTTGCAGAAGACCATCACGCGGTCGTAGCCGCCGTCGCTCGCCATGAGTCCGATGAGAGTCGAGACCTTCCGGTTCCTGTCCACGTCCAGGCGGAACTGCCGGATGTCGGGCTTATTCTGCACGTCGGCGGGCACGATGATCTCCGCCGCGTCGCGCTGGTACATCCAGGCGATATCCATGACCTCGCGCGAGATGGTCGCGGAAAGCATGGCGAGGTTCCGGCGGTAGGGGAGGGCCTTGGCGCGGAGATCGTCCGAGAACCCGATCATGTTGAGAATGCGCGTCACGTCGTGGATGAAGCCCATGTCGAGCATCCGGTCGGCCTCGTCGAGAACGACGGTCTCGACCTTATCCAGTTTCAGCGTGCGGCGCTTGACGTGGTCCATGAGCCTTCCGGGCGTGGCCACGATGATCTGCGGTTTCTTTTTGAGAAGCGAGATCTGCTTTTCAATGGGCTGCCCGCCGTAGGCCACGACGATGCGCACGCCCTCCATGAAGAGCGAGAGGTCGCGCAGCTCCTCGCCGATCTGGATGGCCAGCTCCCGCGTCGGTGCGAGGATGAGCGCCTGGACGTATTCGTCTTCCAGACGCAGGTGTTCGATGATGGGAATGCCGAAGGCGTAAGTTTTGCCGGTCCCCGTGGGGGCTTTGGCGATGACGTCTTTCCGGTCCATCAGAAACGGGATCGCACCGCCCTGCACGGGCGTGGCGATCTCGTACCCCTTTTTGGCAAGCGCTTTCATAATGGGCTCCGAGAGCCCGAGGCTGTCGTAGCGTATCTCTTCGTCGTGCGGGATTCCGTTGATCTCCATTTGCTCAATCCTCTTACTTTGAAATCAGATGATATCACTATACCATACCCGAATAAAAATTACAAATTTAATAAAATGATCTTGACAAGGCGCATAAACTGTATTATTGTACTAGATGGTTAATACAATAATACAAAATGGAGGTGCCGGGATGGACATCACTTTCGACCCCGCGCTTCCCATCTACGCACAGATCGTCGAGAGCTTCAAGCGGGAGATCTGCAGCGGCGTCCTTCGCCCCGGCGAACGGGTGATGCCGGTGCGCGAACTGGCGCTGAAGCTCGCCGAAGAAGGTGGTGTC
>DAOPLW010000099.1:0-5300 GCA_035391945.1 Oscillospiraceae bacterium
TTTCGCCCAGTTCCAGAAAACCGGAGGACGTCAGCCGCACCGCCGTGACGGTCACGGGCGTATCCAGCGTGTAATCGTTCCATTTGAAGACGTCCACGTAGGTCTGCTCGATGGGTTCGAGGACCTGCCAGGCGCCGTCCTCGGTACGGACCTCCAGCCGGTACTCGCCGGTGCCGAGACCGGAAAAGTACTGCGCGGAGGAGAGGGTGAAAGGCGCGCGGAGGGTAAATTCCGCCGTGTCCCCACGCGCCTGGAAGGAGGCGAAGGAGACGGGCGAAACGGTGTTGCCGAGCTGATAGAACGCCGTGGCGGCGTAGAGAACGGTGATGAGGAGGAGCGGCAGCGCGTCCCGCGCGGCCATGCGGTGCCGTCCGCCGGGGAAGGAAAAAGCCGGGTGCAGGCTCTCCTGGATCCAGTCGGTGGTGCCCGGCCGGGGCCGCATGCAGGCGCGGTAATAGACGAAGAAGCAGATAATGGCCAGCAGCGTAACGACGGGAAAAACGAGCGTAAGAGCATTCATGCCGCGTCCTCCGCAAAAATACAAGAGAAATGGGGCGGCTGTAAAACCGCCCCATTAGTATACTCCATTTTTTGCCGCATAGCAACAAAAAAGCGTTTTGCACAGGACTGCGGCACGCGCCTTCAGCGTTTGAATTTCTCGAAAAAGGACTTCGCGCGGCTGTGGTTGTTTTCGCCCAGGGAATCGGCGAACGCGTTTAGCTTCTCCTTCTGCGCGGCGCTGAGATTCTGCGGGATTTCCACGACGATGGTGACGAACTGATCGCCGCGGCCGCGGCCGTTGAGAACGGGGATACCCGCGCCGCGCAGCCGGAAGGTCGTGCCGCTCTGGGTCCCCTCGGGCAGGGTGTATTTCACCTTGCCGTCGATGGTGGGGATCTCCAGTTCCGCGCCGAGCGCCGCCTGGGCGAAGGTGACGGGCGTCTCGCAGGAGACGTTGAAGCCGTCGCGCCTGAAGAGCGGGTGCCTGCGCACGGAGACGGAGACGATAAGGTCGCCCGCCGGGCCGCCGTTGGCCCCGGCGCCGCCCTCCCCGCGCAGGGAGATGGCCTGCCCGTCGTCGATGCCGGCGGGGATCTTCACGGTAAGGCGGCGCTGCTTTTGCACCTCGCCGCTGCCGTGGCAGGTTTTGCAGGGCTGATGAATGATTTTGCCCGTGCCGCCGCAGCGGGTGCACGGACCGCTGGATGCGAACATCCCCATCGGGGTCTGCCTCTGGACGCGCACGACGCCGCTGCCCCGGCAGTCGGGACAGATTTCCGCGGTGGTGCCGGGCGCGCTGCCGGTGCCGCCGCACTCCCCGCAGGTCTCGGCGCGGTGGATCGTGACGGCCTTCTCGCAGCCGAAGGCGGCCTCTTCGAACGTGAGGCTCACATTCGTGCGCATCTGGGCACCGCGCTGCGGACCCGTGCGTGCATGTGTGCCGCCGCCGAAACCGCCGCCCGAAAAGCCGCCGCCGAAAAAGGAGCTGAAGATATCGCCCAGGTCGAAGTCGCCGAACCCGCCCGAAAAGCCGCCCGCGGCGAAGTTGGGGTCGATGCCGGCGTGGCCGAACTGGTCGTATTTGGCGCGCTTCTCCGGATCGGAGAGCACCGCGTAAGCTTCGTTAATTTCCTTGAACTTGGCCTCGGCGTTCTTGTCGTCGGGGTTCATGTCCGGATGACACTGCTTGGCGAGCTTGCGGTACGCCTTTTTCAGTTCATCCTCCGAGGCGCCCTTCTTGAGCCCGAGCACCTCGTAATAATCACGTTTCTGTTCTGCCATATGGTTCACCTCTGGACACCGTACAGGCGGACGCGCACCGCGCGTCCGCCGTGTTCGGGCGATTGGTTGCGCCCCGCCCGGCGGGAGAGCATGGCGCCCGCCGGGCGTTGCGGTTATTTCTTGTCGTCGTCCACGACCTCATAGTCGGCGTCTACAAAGCCGTCGCCGTTGGAGGAGCCGCCGTCGCTTGGGCCGCCCTGTGCGCCGCCCATGTCGGGCCCGGGGGCGCCCTCCTGCGGGGCGCTCTGCGCGTAGAGCTTCTCGCTCACGGCGTAAAATGCTTTCGTAAGCTCCTCGTTTGCGGCTTTGATGGCGCCGATGTCCGTGCCTTTGAGGGCCTCCTTGGTTTTCTCAAGGGCATGCTCGACCGGCTCCCGGTCGGAAACGCCGAGCTTGGAGCCCATGTCGGAAAGGGCTTTCTCGCACTGGTAGACCATCTGGTCGGCCTGGTTGCGGGTGTCGACCTCCTCCTTGTGCTTGGCGTCCTCGGCGGCGAATTGCTCGGCTTCCTTGACGGCCTTTTCAATGTCGTCCTTGGAGAGGTTGGAGGAGGCGGTAATGGTGATGTGCTGCTCCTTGCCGGTTCCCAGGTCCTTGGCGGAGACGTTCACGATGCCGTTGGCGTCGATGTCGAAGGTGACCTCGATCTGCGGCACGCCGCGCCGCGCCGGGGCGATGCCGTCCAGGTGGAATTTTCCGAGAGACTTGTTGTACTGCGCCATCTCGCGCTCGCCCTGCAGGACGTTGACTTCGACCGAGGTCTGGTTGTCTGCGGCGGTGGAGAAGACCTGGCTCTTCTTGGTCGGGATGGTCGTGTTGCGATCGATGAGGCGCGTGCACACGCCGCCGAGGGTCTCGATGCCGAGGCTCAGGGGAGTCACGTCCAGGAGCAGCAGCCCCTTCACGTCGCCGCCCAGGACGCCCGCCTGGATGGCGGCGCCGATGGCCACGCACTCGTCGGGGTTGATGCCCTTGAAGCCTTCCTTACCGGTCAGGCGCTTGACGGCGTCCTGCACGGCGGGAGTGCGGCTGGAGCCGCCCACGAGGAGGACCTTGGAGAGCTGGTCGCCGGTGAGGCCGGCGTCGCTCATGGCCTGGCGCACGGGGCCTTCGGTGGCTTCCACCAGATGGTGGGTCAGTTCGTTGAACTTCGCGCGGGTGAGCGTAACGTCCAGGTGCTTGGGCCCGGTGGCGTCGGCGGTGATATAGGGCAGGTTGATGTTGGAGGTGGTCACGCCCGAGAGCTCGATCTTGGCTTTCTCGGCGGCCTCCTTCAGACGCTGCATGGCCACGCGGTCGCCCGTGAGGTCCACGCCGTTCTCGCGCTTGAACTCGGCGGCGAGGTAATCCATGATGCACTTGTCGAAGTCGTCGCCGCCCAGGCGGTTGTTGCCGGCGGTGGCCAGCACCTCAATGACGCCGTCGCCGATCTCGAGGATGGACACGTCGAAGGTGCCGCCGCCGAGGTCGTAGACCATGATCTTCTGATCGGCTTCCTTATCCATGCCGTAGGCAAGCGCGGCGGCGGTCGGCTCGTTGATGATGCGCAGGACCTCCATGCCGGCGATCTTGCCCGCATCCTTGGTGGCCTGGCGCTGCGAGTCGGTGAAATAGGCGGGGACGGTGATGACGGCCTGGGTGACCTTGGTGCCCAGATACGCCTCCGCGTCGGCCTTGAGCTTCTGCAGGACCATGGCGGAAATCTCGGGCGGCGTATAGTTCTTGCCGTCGATGGTGACTTTGTAGTTGGAGCCCATCTCGCGCTTGATGGAGGAGATGGTGCGCTCGGGGTTGGTGATCGCCTGGCGCTTGGCGACCTGGCCGACCATGCGCTCGCCGGTCTTGGAGAAAGCGACGACGGACGGGGTGGTCCGGGCGCCTTCCGCGTTCGCGATGACGACGGGTTCGCCGCCTTCCATGACGGCAACGCAGGAATTGGTGGTTCCCAGATCGATACCGATAATCTTGGACATGATGAATTCCTCCTATTTTCAAAGATATAATTTATATTGTAAATTGAGCTATGTGAACGGACGGCGCGCGCGCCGCCCAGAGCCGACGAACGTCAGTTGGCGACTTTCACCATCGCGGTGCGGATGACCTTCTCGCCGAGCAGGAAGCCGTCCTGAAAGACCTCGACGACGACGCCTTCGCCGACCGAATCGTCCTTCACGTGCATGACGGCGTTGTGATACGTCGGGTCGAAAGGCGCGCCCTGTGCCTGGATCCTCGTGGCTCCCAGCTTCTCGAAGGCGGCCACGCACTGGCTCAGGGTCATTTCCACGCCCTTGCGGTATGCCTCGTCGGCGGTCTCCGCGGCAAAGGCGCGGCATAGATTGTCGTAGACGGGAAGGAGCGTCGTCACCGCGCCGGCCTTCGCTTCCGCGTAGATGCTCTCTTTCTCCTTTAAGGTGCGCTTGCGGTAGTTGTCGTATTCGGCGAGGAGCCGGAGATACTGATTTTTGGCTTCGGCCAGTTCCGCCTCGGCGGCGGCCAGGACCGAATTGGATTCCTGGGGCTCCTCCGTTTTTTCGGGGGCCGGCTGTGCGGCGGAAACGGGTTCCTCCGGCGCGGCGCCCTTGGTGCTTTCTTCTTCAAAAGCGGGATTCGGGGTCTTGCTCATTTTGAATCGTCACCCTCCTTGTCTGATTCGTCCGGCGGCAATTCATTTTTGCCGAACATACGGGTAAGGCTTTCCGCAAAATAGGAGAGCCGCGCCGTAACTTTTGCGTAGTCCATTCTGGTGGGGCCGACCACGCCGATGAGCCCGTGCATGCCGTCGCCGATGTCGTAGCTGGCGACGACCACGCTCGTGTCGCGCAGGGCCTCGGCCAGGTTTTCCGGCCCGATGATGACCTTCACGCGGCCGTCGGAATCCTCCGGCATCGGGATGCCGGACAGGCGCGCGTCCTCTTCCAGAAAGGAGAGAACCGGCTGCGCCTTGTCGAGCGTGCGGTACTCGGGATGCTCCAGCAGCTTCGGGATGCCCGACATGTGGACGCACTGGTTCACAAGTTCCTCGAGCGCCTCCACCGCGAAGGAGACAACGAGCGACAGGATGCCGTAGGTCTCCGGTTCCAGCCAATCCGCGAAAGACAGGAGCGCCGGCGTCAGCTGGGCGGCGGTAAGCCCCGTGAAGTGGTCGCGCAGAAGCGCGCGGACCTGGGAAAGCTGCTCGTCCCCTGGCGTTTCGGAGAACTGCAGGATGCGGTTTCTCACCGTGTTTCCATCCGTTACGAGGAGCGCGATGACGGTCGCGCCCTCCATGGGGACGAGATCGTAGCGCCGCACGGTGGGATGGCAGGTCCCCGCGGAGACGGCGAAAGCGGGGTATTGCGTAAGCTGCGAGGCCGCGCGGCCGACCTGGTCGATGACCCGGTCGAGCTCCGCCATTTTGACGGAGAGGGCCGCGTTGATACGCTCGGTCTCCTGCACGGAGAGCTTGTGGCGGGCCATGAGCTCGTTGACGTAGAGCCGGTATCCGCCCGGGGAGGGGATGAGGTCCGCCGGGGTGTGCG
>DAOPLW010000100.1:0-5266 GCA_035391945.1 Oscillospiraceae bacterium
GAGAAACGTAAAGCCGGTGCCGGCGCAGGCCCATAATAATGCCTGGGACATAGATTCACCTCCATTCGCGTCTCCGCGCGCGTCCCGCCTCGCGCGGCGGGAAAGAGCGTCGGAGACCGCATAAAAAGAATACCCGGCGGCACGCTCTTTTGCAAGGCCCCGTCCGCTTTTTTGCAGGCGGGCGCCGCCGCGTCCATAAAAAGCGCGGGGAGCCGAAGCCGGGGAAAACGCGTTTCACAGCGTTGCTGCGTAAAGACCGGAGCGCGGAAACAGATTTTCCGCGCTCCGGTTGGCGCCGCGCGGCAGCCGCATCGGGCCGCCGGGGCCGTGCGCGCCGTCACTCCCTGTGACAGTACGACGCGCCTGGGCAGCCGCTGCAGCAGCCGCCGCAGCCGACGCTTTTCCCCTTTTTCCTGCTCCGGAAGAGATAGACGGAGACCGCCGCGACGACGGCGAGGAGCGCCGCGCCCACGAGAATGGTCCCGAGATTCTGAAGAAGAAACGCAAACATACTGAAAACCTCCTTTTAGGAAACCTTTGCCGCGACGGAGGACGGCGTACGAAGCGCGCCGTTCTCCCGGCCGGAACGGAAGAGCAGGTAGAGGAACGCCGCCGCGACGACGAACGCCGCCGCCGTGCCGGGCCCGAAACCGCCGCCCGTAAAGAAACTGCCGAGTTGATAGATGCACAGGGAGACCGCATACGCGAAGAGCGTCTGGTAGCCGACGGAAAACCAAGTCCACTTCGCGCTGTTCATCTCCCGTTTCATGGCGCCGATGGCCGCAAAGCAGGGCGCGCAGAGGAGATTGAAGACCAGGAAGGAGTACGCGGAGAGCGCGGTGAAATCCGCGGCCAGAGGGCCCCAGATCTCCGCGCCGTTCTCGGAGACCTCGGCCAGGCCGTAGAGGACGCCGAAGGTGCCCACCACGTTCTCCTTGGCGACCAGTCCCGTGATAGCGGCCACGGCGGCCTGCCAGTGACCCCAGCCGAGCGGGGCGAAGACCGGCGCAAGCGTGCCGCCGATGGCGGAGAGAAAGCCGTCCCCGAGGTCCTCGACCATGCCGAATTTCCCGTCCACGACGCCGAAGTTCGAGGTGAACCAGATGAAAATCGTGGAGAGCAGGATCACGGTGCCGGCCTTTCTGATGAACGACCAGCCGCGCTCCCACATGCTGCGCAGGACGTTTCCGAGCGTCGGCCAGCGGTAGGCGGGCAGCTCCATCACGAACGGCGCGGGATCGCCGGAGAACATCCTGGTTTTTTTGAGGATGATGCCGGAGACGACAATGGCCGCGATGCCCACGAAGTAGGCGCTCGGCGCCACCCAGGCCGCGCCGCCGAAGAGGGCCCCGGCGATGAGCGCGATGATGGGCAGCTTCGCCCCGCAGGGGATGAAGGGGGTGGTCATGATGGTCATCCTGCGGTCGCGGTCGTTCTCAATCGTCCGCGAGGCCATGATGCCCGGCACGCTGCAGCCCGTGCCGATGAGCATCGGGATGAAGGACTTGCCGGAGAGGCCGAAGCGGCGGAAGATCCGGTCCATGATGAAGGCGACGCGGGCCATGTAGCCGCAGGCCTCCAGAAAGGCGAGGAAAAGAAACAGGACGAGCATCTGCGGCACGAAGCCCAGCACCGCCCCGACGCCGCCCAGGATGCCGTCGAGGATGAGGCTCCGGAGCCAGGCGGCCGTCCCGATCGAAGCGAGGAAACCTTCCACCGCCGGGGGGACGATCTCGCCGAAGAGCACGTCGTTCGTCCAGTCGGTGACCCACGCGCCCACGGTGCTCACGGAAACGCAGTAGACGGCGAACATGACGAGAGCGAAAATGGGGAGCGCCAGGAAGCGGTTTGTGACGACCCTGTCGATCCGGTCGGAGACGGAGAGCGTTCCGCGCTCCTTCCTCTCGCAGCAGCCGCGGATGATGGACGCTATGTAGAGGTAGCGCTCGTTTGTAACGATGCTCTCCGCGTCGTCGTCCATCTCCTCCTCGCAGCTTCGGACGTCCGCTTCGATGTGCGCGCGCAGCGCCTCGGGGAGCCTCAGCTCCGCGAGCACCTTCTCGTCGCGCTCGAAGAGCTTGACGGCGTACCAGCGCTGCCGGCTCTCAGGGACGATCCCCTCCGTCGCCTCCTCGATGTGGGCGATGGCGTGCTCCACGCTGCCGGAGAAGCTGTGCTGCGGCACCATGGCCTCGCCCGCGCGGGCGAGGCTTACGGCCGTCTCGGCCGCCTGCGCCACGCCCGTGCCCTTAAGGGCGGAAATTTCCACCACCGGGCAGCCGAGCTCCTCCGAAAGACGGTCCGCATGGATCCTCTCGCCGCTCTTTTTTACCACGTCCATCATGTTGACAGCGACGACGACGGGGATGCCCAGCTCGGTGAGCTGCGTCGTGAGGTAGAGGTTCCGCTCGAGATTGGTGCCGTCCACGATGTTCAGAATCGCGTCCGGCCGCTCGTTTATGAGATAGTTGCGCGCCACGACCTCCTCGAGCGTATAGGGGGAGAGGGAGTAGATCCCCGGCAGGTCCATGATGACGACGTCCTTATGGCCCCGGAGTTTCCCCTCCTTCTTCTCCACCGTGACGCCCGGCCAGTTCCCGACGAACTGGTTCGCGCCGGTCAGCGCGTTAAAAAGCGTGGTCTTGCCGCTGTTCGGATTGCCGGCAAGGGCAATTTTAATCGGCATGGGTTGATCCTCCTGTCTCGTTCAAATGGAATGGGGCGGCTGCTCCGCCCCGCAAGTTAGACATGACTAACAAATGGGGATTTTTCGGCGGGAGCCGGACGGCGCCCGCCGCTACCGCACCGCGATCATCTCCGCGTCCGCCTTGCGCAGGGACAGTTCGTACCCGCGCACCGTGACCTCCACGGGGTCCCCGAGGGGAGCGACCTTCCGCACGAAAACCTCCGTGCCCTTCGTAATGCCCATGTCCATGATCCTGCGCTTGACGGCGCCCGCCCCGTTGATTTTCGAAACTGTGACGGTCTGCCCGCACTTGACCTCTCTGAGCGTCTGCATCGACAGCACTCCTTTCTAAAAACGGCTTACACCATGATCTTATTCGCCATCTCGCGGCTGACCGCGACCCTGGAATCCTTGACGCGCACGATCACGTTGCCGCCGATCGCGGCGACCACGGTCACGGCACCGCCCACCACAAAGCCGAGGTTTTCCAGAAACTGCCTCGTCTCCGCCTTGCCGCCTATTTTCCGGATGAGGTTCTCCTCGCCCGCCTTCGCCATTGTCAGGGGCATCATGGCGCCTCCTCCCTGCCACACGGTTAGAAATGACTAACCAATGGGATCAAAAATAAGTTAGATACAACTAACTACCTATAAATTAGCACAGCCCAACCGAAATGTCAACCGGGATTCTGCTAAAAAGTTTTCGCCCCGACGGTCTGCGTTTCGTCATATCGTTGCGCTTTTCCGCATTGTATGGTATTCTAAAAAGAGCGCGGGGCCGCCGGAAGGAAAGGGAGGAAGACGATGAAAATGCAGGAATCCTCCGAGATGTATCTCGAGACGATCCTGGTTTTGAGCCGCAGACATCCGCTTGTCCGGTCCATCGACATCGCGGGGGAGCTCGACTACAAGAAGCCGAGCGTCAGCGTGGCCATGAAAAAGCTGCGCGAGAACGGATATATCGAGATGGACGAGGACGGCTTCATCACGCTCACCGGCAAGGGGAGAGCCGTGGCGGAGACGATGTACGAACGGCATACGTTCCTCTCGGACTGGTTCATCCGCCTGGGTGTGAGCGAGGCCGTCGCCGTGGCGGACGCCTGCCGGATGGAGCACGTGATCAGCCCGGAAAGCTTTGCGGCGATCAAGAAACACGTCAACGGGACAAAACCCTGACAGATCCGGGCCAAAAGCCCGCGGCGAGAACGATCGGCATCGTTCCCGCCGCGGGCTTTAGGCGTCGGTGCCGCGCGCGGCGCGCGCTTTCATGGTGCCTGTCCCGCGCGCGGCGCCCCGTGCCCGGCCGCGCCGGCGGGTTCCCACCCGGACCTCCGGGCAGGGGAGGAGAGGGGGGCCCCGCCGAACGTCCGCCCGCCGGGGAGAGACTTCCGGACGGGGACGGGAAGAGGAAAGAGCACGCGCCGCGCGGGACGCGGCTTCGCTATCCAAGCGGGGAGAGGGGGCAGGCGCCATGAAAGAGCACGCGCCACGCGCGGGAAGCGATTCCCGGCGGCTCAGGCGCCGAATCCGGCTAGGATCAGTTCCAGGACACGCTTTTTCTTCGGCGTGAGGTATTTGTTTTTGTGGTACACCAGAAAATAATGCCGGACAAACGCACAGCCGGGGACGGGCACCTCCCGCAGGCGGCCGAGCGAAAGGTCCTCCCGGACGGTCGCCTCGGACAGGATCGCGAGCCCGACGCCCGCGCGCGCACCCGCGAGAAGCGCGGCCGTGCTGACGCTCTCCATCGCCGGCAGGACGGTAAACCCCTTCGCGAGGAAGACCGAATCGACGCACGCGCGGGAGGCGCTGCCCTTTTCCCGCAGCAAAAGCGCCCCCTGCGCCAGCTCCTCCGGTGTCAGGGGACAGCCGGCGGGAAAACGGTCCGGCGCGCAGACGACGAGCATGCGCTCCGTCCAGAGCGGGACCGTCAAAAAGCCGGGGGAGACCGCCACGCTGTCCAGGACCGCGAAATCCAGTTCGTTGCTCTCCAGGAGGCGCCTGACGCGGTCGGAGTTGTCCACGACGGTCCGGAGGCGAAGCCCGGGCTCCCGCGCGGCGACCGCTTCCAGCATCTCCGGCAGACGCGTTTCGCCCACCGTGACGTTCGACCCGACGGCGCATTCGCCGAAATCGGCCGCGTCCCGGACGGCGCGGACGGACTCCTCGAACTGCGCGATCACGGTGTCCGCATAGCGACGGAGACTCCGGCCGGCCTCCGTGATGTAGATGCGGCGGTTCATCCGCTCGAAGAGCTTCGCGCGGTAAAACGCCTCAAGCTCCTTCACGGCAAGGCTCACCGCGGGCTGCGTCATGCCCAGCGTCTCCGCCGCTTTTGTGATGCTCTCCTCGCGGCAGACCGCGCAGAAGATCTGAAGATGCCGAAGCGTCACGCCGTGTCCCCTCCTTTACATATTGTTTTGCTTATGATTCATATATTAATATATGAATTGATTTATGTCAATTTTTTTAGTATGGTAGAAGCGCCCATAAAAAGACCCGCGCGGCAGGACCGGAAAATCCGGCGCGGCGGAGGAAAGGGGACGAGGGCGGCATGAAGGAGAAGCTGCGGCGGGCGGCG
>DAOPLW010000101.1:0-5260 GCA_035391945.1 Oscillospiraceae bacterium
GCTCCGCCGGACTTTCGCGCAGAGGGAAAAACGCACGCCGCAAATACAAACGGGCGGAACCACCGAGGTTCCGCCCGTTTGTTCCATATCCCTTGTCCCCGCCGCGCGGGAAACGACGGGCCGGGCTACTCTTCGCAGGAAGCGCAGAAGGCGCAGTCCCCCACGGGAGGCATCGTCCCCGGCAGGCCCAGCTCCGCCTCGGCCGCTTTCAGCATAACGGCGCACTCGATCCGCTTGCGGAAAAGGCGGCAGCCATAGTCGTAGATGCCGGAGATGGAGCCAGTGGCATGATAGGCGTTCGCCGCGCAGCCGCCGCTGCAGTAAAGCTGCGCCCAGCACTCCCGGCACTCCGGGCGGGCATAGGCGTTGCAGCTTTTAAACGCGTCGCGCAGGGCGGTATTGGTCACGCCCTTCCAGATGTCGCCCATGCTGAATCTGGAATCGCCCACGAACTGGTGGCAGGGGTAGAGCTCGCCCCAGGGCGTGACGGCGAGGTATTCGGTGCCCGAGCCGCAGCCGGAGATGCGCTTGTAGATGCAGGGGCCGTGCTCCAGGTCGAGCATGTAGTGGTAGAAGGTGTAGCCGTGCCCCTCCTTCTCGCGCCGCAGCATGTCTTTGGCCAGAATTTCATACTGCTGGAAGAGGATCGGCAGGTCCTTTTCGGTGAGGGCGTAGGGCTCGCCGGGCGCGCAGACGACCGGCTCCATGGAGAGCTCCGTGAAGCCGAGGTCTAGCATGTGGAAAAGGTCGTTCGTAAAGTCCACGTTGTTGTGGGTATAAGTACCGCGCACATAGTAAGTGCCGCCGGTGCGCCTTTCGACGAGACGCTGGAACTTCGGCACGATCGTGTCGTAACTGCCCTGGCCGCCGGCGGTTTTGCGCAGCCGGTCGTGGACCTCCTTCCGGCCGTCCAGGCTCAAAACCACGTTGTGGCACTCCCGGTTGGCGAAATCGATCACGTCGTCGTCGAGGAGCATGCCGTTGGTGGTAAGGGTGAAGCGGAAGTGCTTCCCCTTTTCCGCCTCGATGCTCCGGGCGTAAGCCACGATCTCCTTGACGACTTGGAAGTTCATGAGCGGCTCGCCGCCGAAGAAGTCGACCTCCAAATTCCGGCGCGTGCCGGAGTGCGAGACGAGAAAGTCGATCGCCTGTTTTCCGACCTCGAAGGACATGATCGCGCGATCGCCGTGATATTTGCCCTGGCTGGCGAAACAGTACTCGCAGCTTAAGTTGCACGTGTGCGCCACGTGGAGGCAGAGCGCCTTGACGACGGCGCTCCGGCTTTTGAATTCAGACGCCTTGTCCGCGTAGAGATCGGGCGCAAAGAGCTTACCCTCCGCCCGGAGCGCCTCGATGTCTTCGAGGAGCGTGTCGATCTCCCGCTCGTTTACGTCCGGCAGCCGGCCGTATCTCTTCAGAGCCTCCGCGACGACGGCGGAGCGCTCCATCCCGGCGTCCACCATGGCGATGACGTCGTAGGCGACCTCGTCCACGCAGTGGACCGAGCCGGAGTAGACGTCCAGTACGATGTTGTACCCGTTGAGTTTATATTGATGCAGCATAACAGCTCCCAAATGCAGGGGCGCGCCCGCAGGCAGGCCCGGTATGAATGGATTCCCCAACAAAAAGGAAGCCGTTTGTCTCCGTGAGGAAAGAAACGGCAGCTCCTTTTTCGGTTATGGAATACGGTCAGTCGTTCTTGTGCTCGCACGCCTGGTTGGCAACGCCGCAGGAGGTCTTGCAGGCGGACTGGCAGGAGGTCTGGCACTCGCCGCAGCCGCCGTTCTTCAGGCTCTCGGGCAGATCGCGGGTCGCAAGGGTCACGATTCTCTTCATGGCAAAGTCTCCTTTTCTGCGTATCTTTCGCCTATTGATTTAACACCTAATTGGTACGGTTGTCAACCGCTTTCCCGCTTTTTGCAGGCAAGGAGGCGGGGAAAAGCGCCGCGCGTGCCGCGCAGGCGAACGCCGCTTCGCTCCATGCGGCGGCAGACGTCCGCAAAGTCCGCGGGGACGACCTCGCCGGGCACAAGCAGAGGGACGCCGGGCGGGTAGGCCCAGACGTACTCCAGCGAGACCCGCCCGGCCGCCTCCGGCGGCGGGACCGTATCCCCGGATGCTCCGGAAACCTCCCAGGGCGCGAAGGCCATGCGGGGGACGGAGGGGGGCGGCGGGGGAGCGGCGTATCCCGCCGGGCGGAACCCGGCGTCGATTTCCAGGAGCGCGGCGGCGAGACGGTCAAAGTTTTCGTCCGGGTCGCAGATGCTCGTCATGGCGACGACGTAATCCGGCGCCGCCATCTCGGTCTCGATGCGGTATCCTTCCCGCAGCGTCCGCGCGAGCGCGGGGCCCGCAAGATCCGCCGCGCCGCGGGTGAGAAGGAGGAGCTTTCCGGGATCGAAACGGAAGAAGGAGGGGTGGTTTTCCGGCGCGTCGTTTCCCGCGCACAGGACGCATAGGCGCCGGAGCGCCTTCATCTTTTCGCCGAAAGCCGCCAGACGTTCTTCATAGGCGGCGAAGAGCGCCGGGCCGTCTTTTTCGAGGAGGCGCAGGCAGGCGTCGATCGAGGCGAGGAGCACATAGGAGGGGCTCGAGGTCTGGAACGTATTCACCGCGCTCCGGAGCGCCTCCGCGGCGACGAGGCCGCCCCCGAGGTGCAGCAGCGCGCACTGCGTGAGGGCGGGGAGCGTTTTATGGAGGCTCATGACGACGAGGTCCGCCCCGGCGCGCACGGCGCCCTCCCCGAAGGCCGGGGAAAAACCGAGATGCGCGCCGTGCGCCGCGTCCACGAGAAGGGGGACGCCGGCGCCGTGCGCCGCCGCCGCGATGCCGCGGATGTCGCTTTCGACCCCCGCGTAGGTGGGGGAGGGGACGACGACGAGCCGGGCGTCCGGGTTTGCGCGGAGCGCCGCGCGCACCGCATCCGGCGGGATGCTTCCGGAGAGGCCGGAGGCGCCGTCGACGGGGCCGGACAGGTACACGGGCCGCAGCAGGCGGAGCTCCAGAGCGGCGTAGACCGATCTGTGGCAGCCGCGCGCGAGAATGACCTTGTCGTAAGGCTTTGTGCAGGCGTATACGGCGGCGAGCACCGCGCCGGTGCTGCCGTTCACCGAGAGGAAGGCGCGGCGGCTCCCGTAGAGCGCCGCCGCGCGCGTTTCGGCGCGCAGGAGGATCCCCTCCGGGTTCTGGAGGTTGTCGAAGCCCTCGACCTCGGTAACGTCCATGGTGTAGGGGAGCTCGTCTCCGAGGAGCGCGGTGTTCCGCTTGTGCCCCGGCATGTGCATCGGACAGACGCCGGAGGCGCCGTACACGCGGAGCATTTCCAAGAGAGACCGGTCGGACATGGAATCTTCCCCCTTCCAATCCCCGCGGGGAGAGCGGCGGGCGGCGCAGCGCCGTTTTCCGCCGCCGGCGCAAAATCCGCGCGCCCGCATAAAATGAACTGCACGCCGGGGCATCCGTTTCCCGCGCCCGGAACTCCGGGCGCGGCCCGCACGGGAATGCATCTTTCCCGCATCTTATCACAGGGCCCGCCGGATTTCAACCAAAGCGCGCGGCGGAAGAGCCTCCCGAAATAGCGCTTGACAAACAAAAAGCGGGCACCTATAATAAACACCAATCGAACAGAGAAACCTGTGAATAAGAGTAGTACCCGGACGAACCGACTTTCAGAGAGCCCGCGGCAGGTGAAAGCGCGGCAGGCGGTGTCCGGCGAATGGACTTACGAGGGCGGCTTGAACGGAGCGATCCCAGTAGACGCCGACGGGAACCCTCCCGTTATCAATCGGGCGCGCATGACGGTGCGCGAAATGAGCGGGCGTTTACGCCAATGTGGGTGGTACCGCAGGAGTTATCAGCTTCTGTCCCTTTTTGGGACGGAGGCTGTTTTATTTTATGCTTCTATCCGGGCTGAAAATTTTATGTAGGGGAGAACAGTCATGAAAAAATTTGGCAAGAAGATCCTGACGGCGGCGTTCGCGGCCGCCCTGGCGCTTTCCCTGGCGGCCTGCGGGTCGTCCCAGACGACGCCGAGTCCCTCCGCCTCCGCGGAGCCCAGTCCGTCCGAGTCCGCCGAGCCGCTCAAGATCGGCGTCATCCAGTACGCGCCGCACGCGTCTCTCGACAACTGCTACACCGGCTTCGTCCAGGGCCTGGAGGCGGCCGGCTACGTGGACGGGGAGAACATCGAAATCGACTTCCAGAACGCGCAGGGCGAGAGCTCCACGGCAGATCTCATCGCGAAGAACATGGTCGCCTCGCAGTACGACCTGATCCTCGGGATCGCCACGCCGGCGGCGATGTCGGCCTACAGCGCCGCAAAGGACACGGAGATCCCCGTGGTCTTCAGCGCCGTGTCCGACCCCGTGGCCGCGGGGATCGTGCAGTCGCTCGAGACGCCGGGCATGAACTGCACCGGCACCTCGGACGTTCTCAACCTGGAAGCGCAGATGAAAATGATCCGCGCGTTTTTGCCGGACGCGAAGACCATCGGTATCCTCTACACCACCAGCGAGCCGAATTCCATCTCCCAGCTCGCCTCCTTCAAGGAGCTCGCGTCCCAGTACGGGTTTGAGATCGTGGACGTCGGCATCACGAGCGCCTCCGAGGTGGAATCCGGCGCCGCGACGCTCGTTTCCAAGGGCGTCGACTGCATCAACAACTTCACCGACAACAACGTGGTGAACAACCTCTCCGTCCTCCTGCACGAGGCAGACGAGGCCGGGATCCCCGTCTTCGGTTCCGAGGTGGAGCAGGTGAAAAACGGCTGCATCGCTTCCGAAGGCATCGACTACGTCGCCCTGGGCAACGCGACCGGCGCGATGGCGGCGAAGATCCTCTCCGGCGAGACCGATGCCAGTACGCTCTCCGTCATGTCCATCTCCGACTCCACGCCTGTCTACAACTCCACGGTGTGCCAGACGCTGGGCATCACGCTCCCCGCGGACTACAGCGCCGCAGAAGACGTCGCGCCCTAAGCGGCACGGGGAGCATCCGTCTCCCGCATGGCGTTCCATGCGGCTTCGCAGGGAGAAAACAAGTTTAATGCCGGCGCGGAGCGGCGGAATGGATCGTGGGCATGAACATCTTTCTGGGCCTGGCTGAAAACGTCCTCGAGGAGGGCATGATCTACGGCATCATGGCGATGGGCGTCTACATCAGCTACAGCATCCTGGACTTTCCGGACCTGTCGGTGGACGGGACTTTCCCGCTGGGCGCGTGCATCACTGCGGTCCTCATCCTCGCGGGCGTGAACCCCTGG
>DAOPLW010000102.1:0-5220 GCA_035391945.1 Oscillospiraceae bacterium
TTGATAAAAGCGAAGGAAGAGGGGTCCCAGGCCGTATAGCCGCGCGCCTCGAAGGTCGCGCGAAGGCCGCCGGAGGGGAAGCTGGAGGCGTCGGGCTCGCCCTTGATCAGCTCCTTGCCCGAGAACTCCATGATGACGCTGCCGTCCGGCTGCGGGGAGATGAAGCTGTCGTGCTTCTCGGCGGTGATGCCGGTCATCGGCTGGAACCAGTGGGTAAAATGGGTCGCGCCGTGCTCGATGGCCCAGTCCTTCATGCAGGCGGCCACGACGTTAGCCACCGCGGGGTCGAGAGGAACGCCCTCCTCGACGGTGCGGCGCAGGGATCGATAGCTCTCTTTCGGTAGCCGCGCGCGCATGACGGCGTCGTTGAAGACCATACTGCCGAAAAGTTCCGTGACTGTGCTCATGGTCCTTTCCCTCCAGACATAAATTGTGGCACTGCGGGTAAGTCCCACAGCGCCTTTGCTGTATGGGGGCATTATAGCTTTGGTGCCGGCTTTTGTCAAGGGGAGGGTAGAAAAATTTTTGGAGGCGACGGGAAAGACGTTGACAAGGGGGCCGGCGAACGGTATAATTACTTTTGTTTTTGGTGCGGCCCCTTATGGGTGCCACGGCAACAGAGGCGTCCGTAACAAGGCCGCGGGGAGTCCCCGGGCTTGTTAGAGGACACCTTTTTTATTGCTTCAGACTGGAGGAATCAATATGCTTACCGCGATCGTAGGCGTCAACTGGGGCGACGAGGGCAAGGGCCGGATGGTCGACCTGCTCTCGCAGCGCTACGGCGTCGTCGCGCGCTATCAGGGCGGCAACAACGCCGGCCACACCGTCGTGAACAACAAGGGGAAATTCATCCTGAACCTTCTGCCCTCCGGCATTCTTCGGCCGGAGGTCGTCAATGTCATGGGCAACGGCATGGTCATCGATCTGAAACATCTGGTGGGGGAGATCGGAAAGCTCCGCGCGGCGGGCATCGAAATTTCGCCGGCGAACCTCAAGATCTCCTCGCGCGCGGTGATCTGCCTGCCTTGGCACGTGGCGCAGGACGGTCTGGAGGAGGACCGGCTGGGGGACGCGAAATACGGCTCCACGCGCCGCGGCATCGCGCCGGTATACGGCGATAAGTATCTCAAGAAAGCCATCCACATGGGCGATCTCGCCGACGAGGCGAACCTGCGCGAAACGCTCGCGGGGCTCGTCGAGTGGAAAAATCTGACCCTGCGCGCCTATGGCGCCGCGGAGGCGACGGTCGGGGAGGTCCTTGCGTGGCTCCGGGAATACGGGGAGCCTCTCCTTCCTTATATCTGTGACACGGGCGCGTACCTGGACGCCGCCGCCAGGCGCCGCGAAAATATCCTTTTCGAGGCGCAGCTCGGCGCGCTGCGGGATATCGACTTCGGCATCTATCCCTTTACCAGTTCCTCCTCGACGCTCGCGGCTTACGCCCCCATCGGCGCGGGTATCCCGGGGCGGAAGCTCGACGAGACCGTGGGAATCATGAAGGCCTATTCCTCCTGCGTGGGGGAGGGACCCTTCACGGTCGAGTGGTTCGGCGCGGAGGCGGACGCCCTGCGCCAGGCGGGCGGCGAATACGGCGCGGCCACGGGCAGGCCCCGGCGCGTGGGCCCCTTCGACGCGGTGGCCTCCCGCTACGGCGTCAAGGTGCAGGGCGCGGATTACCTCGCGCTCACGAAGCTCGATGTGCTCTCCTATATGGACAAGATCCCGGTCTGCACGGCTTACGAGATCGACGGGAAGCGCGTGGCGGACTTCCCCTCCGGCGCGGCCCTGATGCGCGCGAAACCCGTCTATGAATATCTGCCCGGCTGGAAGAAGGACATCGGCGGCTGCCGGACGGAGAAGGAGCTGCCGCGCGTGGCGCGCGAGTATGTGCGCTTCCTGCAGGGACAGGTCGGCTGCCCCGTCCGCTACGTGTCCGTGGGCGCCGAGCGCGGCGACTACCTGCTCATGGACGAGAGCGTCTGAGTTGTAAGGCAAAAGCCGCAGCGTGGCTTTCCTGCCGCGTCTGGCGGCGCGATTCGGTCCTTCTGCCGGGCAGAAGGACCCGCGAACGATGCCATGCGCCGCCAAACGCCGCGTGGTTGTGACACAAGCTCCGTATGGGAACGGGAGGGGGCGCTATGGCGAAAGAGTACGGGCCGGATGCGTCCGGCGACACGGCCCTTCACGCGCGCGTGCGGGAACTGGAGCGGGAAAACGAGCTGTTAAAGCGGAAGTTGGCGGAGGACAAGCTCGTCACGCGCGCCAAGTTCGCGCTCATCCAGTATTTGAAAATGACAGAACCGCAGGCCCACCGCTACATTGAAAAACAGGCCATGGACATGCGGGTGACCAGGAAAGCGATTGCCGAGGGCATTATCAAGGCTTACGAGAGCGACAGGCTTTGAAGAGCCGGGCGCGGCCGCGCCCGCCGACCATTCTCCCGCCGCATGGCGGGGGAATGGACAATGCCCGGGGCGCCTTTTTTCGTATTTTTCGGCGCGTCGAAAAATACGGCGCCGCGCGGGACGCGCCCCCGTGCGGCGGTCTCGGGACGGCGGAAGGAACTTTTCCCGCGGGCACGGGAAAAGAGTTGGTGGGAGGATTCTATGACAAAGTACATTTTCGTGACAGGCGGCGTGGTCTCCGGGCTTGGCAAGGGCATTACGGCGGCGTCCCTCGGACGACTCCTCAAGGCGCGCGGCTACAAGGTCGCCGCGCAGAAGCTCGACCCGTACATCAATGTGGACCCGGGCACCATGAGCCCGTACCAGCACGGCGAGGTCTTCGTGACCGACGACGGGGCGGAGACCGACCTCGACCTCGGCCACTACGAGCGGTTCATCGACGAGGACCTCAACAAGTACTCCAACCTCACCACCGGCAAGGTCTTCTGGAACGTCCTCAACAAGGAGCGCCGGGGCGAATATCTGGGCGAGACCGTCCAGATCATCCCGCACATCACGGATGAGATCCAGCGCTTCATTTACCGCGTGGCGGACAAGACGAACGCGGATATCGTCATCACCGAGATCGGCGGCACCGTCGGCGACATCGAGAGCCAGTCCTTTATCGAGGCCATCCGCCAGGTGGCCCTCTCCGCGGGCGAGGGGAACTGCCTCTTTATCCACGTGACCCTCGTGCCTTACATCAAGAGCTCGGGCGAGCACAAGAGCAAGCCCACGCAGCACTCGGTCAAGGAGCTCCAGGCCATGGGCGTGCACCCGGACATCATCGTGCTGCGCTGCGACGAGCCGCTCGACGAGACCATCAAGCGCAAGATCTCGCTGTTCTGCAACGTAAAACAGGACTGCGTCGTCGAGAACCTCACCCTGCCGGTCCTCTACCAGGCGCCTCTCATGCTTGAGGAGAGCGGCTTTTCCAGCATCGTGTGCCAGGAACTGGGCATCTATGCCCCCGAGCCGGACCTGTGCGACTGGAAAGCGATGCTCTCCCGCATCCATAACCTCTCCCGGTGCGTGAAGATCGCGCTCGTAGGGAAATATGTCAAGCTGCACGACGCCTATCTCTCCGTCGCGGAGGCGCTGCGCCACGCCGGCTATGAAAACGGCGCCAAGGTGGAGATCGACTGGGTCGACTCCGAAACGATTACGGAGGAGACCTGCGCCGGGCGCCTGAAGGACGCGGACGGGATCATCGTCCCCGGCGGCTTCGGCGACCGCGGCATCGAGGGCATGATCTGCGCCGCCCGCTACGCCCGCGAAAACAATATCCCGTATTTCGGCGTGTGCCTCGGCATGCAGATCGCCGTCATCGAATATTTCCGCCACGTCGTGGGATACGCCGACGCCCATTCGGGCGAGTTCGCCCCGGACACGCCCCACCAGGTCATCGCGCTCATGCCGGACCAGCAGGGGAACATCCCCAAGGGCGGCACGATGCGGCTGGGCGCCTACCCCTGCGTCATCACGCCGGGGAGCGTCATGGCGCGCGCTTACGGCAAGGAGGAAATTTCCGAGCGTCACCGCCACCGCTATGAATTCAACAACGACTTCCGCCGTGACCTTGAGGGCCGCGAAATGGCGGTCACCGGCCAGTCGCCCGACGGGCGGCTGGTGGAGGCGGTGGAGCTCGCCGGCCGGCCGTTCTTCGTGGGCGTGCAGTATCACCCGGAGTTTAAGAGCCGCCCGAACCGCGCGCACCCCCTCTTCCGGGAATTCATCCGAGCTTCGCTCGAGAAATAGGAGAAAACCGTATGGAGCTTTTGGCGATTCTCGACTGCGGCGGGCAGTATACGAAGGTCATCGACCGCAAGGTGCGCGAACTGGGCGTGAAATCTGAGATTTTTCCCGTCGGCGTCGCGCCGGAGAAGCTTCGCGGCTTCGGCGGCATCATCCTCTCCGGCGGGCCGGCCTCGGTCTGGAGCGAAAGCGCCCCGTCCTATGACCCGGGCATCTTTTCCCTCGGCGTGCCGGTTCTGGGCATCTGCTACGGCATGCATCTCATGAACGTCCACTTCGGCGGCAAAGTCGTTCCCGGCCTTCGCACCGAATACGGGGAGACGGAGATCGACTGCGACCTCGCCTGTCCGCTCTTTGCGGAGCTTCCGAGCCCGAAGCAGACGGTCCTCATGAGCCACGGCGACTCCTGCGAGACGCTTGCGGAGGGCTTCTCGCCCATGGCGATGTCCGGCGCGGTCATCGCTGGCATCTGGAGCCGGGAGAGGAACTTTTACGGCGTGCAGTTCCACCCGGAGGTGGACCTCACCGAAAACGGGCGCGCCATGCTTCAAAACTTCCTGCGCCGGATCTGCGGCTTCGTGGAGCACTATACGCTCGAAGGCCGCATCCGGACCTCCGTGGACATGATCCGCAGCCGCGTGGGGGACCGCGACGTACTCGTGCTCGTCTCCGGCGGCGTGGACAGCGCCGTCACCGCGGCGCTGCTCCTCAAGGCCCTTCCGGCGGAGCAGGTACACGGGATTCATATCGACCATGGCTTCATGCGCAAGAACGAGAGCGACCTCATCTGTGAGCAGCTGCGGAGACAGGGGCTAAATAACCTCCTGCGCCTGGACGCGGAGGACGTGTTCCTCGATACGCGCCTTACCATCGACGGCAAGCGCCTCCCACCGCTCTCGGAGGTCACGGACCCCGAGACGAAACGCCTTATCATCGGGAACCTTTTCATCCAGGTGACGCGCACGGCCGCGGAATCCCTGGGCCTGGATTTCGACAAGACCTTTCTCGCGCAGGGCACGCT
>DAOPLW010000103.1:0-5186 GCA_035391945.1 Oscillospiraceae bacterium
CCTCGGTCAGGCGCTCCATCTCCCGGCCCATCTCCCGGACGCGGTCAAACGCCGTCTTTAAGACATCCTGCACGGTATAGCCGGCCGGATAGACGGGGATCTGCGAGATGAGCCCCACGCGGCGGCCCTTCGCCACGGAGGCTTCGCCCGCGTCATAGTCCACGGCGCCGGTGAGAATGCGGAAGAGCGTCGTCTTGCCCGCGCCGTTCTTCCCGAGAATGCCGACGCGTTCCCCTTTGTCGGCCTGAAAAGTCAGGCCGTTTAGTATTTTCTTTTCGCGGTCAAAGGACTTCACGAGTCCCGCCACGGATAGTTCGATCATGCCGATTCCTCTTTACGGTTCTTTGGTATGCTCCTTCAAAAATGCCACGATCTCCTCGAACGCCATGCCGCGCGACGCCTTGACCAGGATCGTGCAGTCCGGCCGCAGGAGCCCTTCGAGGACCGGGTACGCCTGGGCGCGCGTAGGGAAATAATAGACCTCCGGCACCATGGCCGCCCGCGCCGCCGCGGCGATGTTCTTCGCGAGGTCGCCCACGGCCACCAGGCAGTCGATGCCCACGCGCCCCAGATATTCGCCCACGCCCGTATGGAGCATGGGTCCGAAGGCGCCCAGCTCAAACATATCGCCGAGCACCGCAATCTTGTATTTCCCCTTCGCGCCCGAGAGCACCTCCGCCGCAGCGCGCATGCTCTGCGGATTGGCGTTGTATGCGTCGTCGAAAATCGTCACGCCGTCTCCCCGCTGCAGGATGTTCATGCGCATCTTGGTGGGTGAAAAGGCCGCCACGCCCTCCATGAGTTCCCGCGGCGAGAGGCCGAACTGTTCCCCCACCGCCACGGCCATAAGCGCGGGATAGAGCATGTGCCGGCCCAGGGCCGGAATGGTGAGCTGGCCGTCCAGTGTGGGCGTTTTGACCTTGCAGAAGCTCATGTGCTCGCCGTCGTCGGTCATGGTGAGCGCCCGGCAGTCGCAGTCCTCCCCCGCGCCGCACCAGACGACGCTTCCGGGCGTCTTCCCTTCGAGCGTGCGCAGAAGAGGGTCGTCGCCGTTTAAGACCGCGGGCGAGCCCGGCTTCATGTGCAGAAAAATCTCGCTCTTGGCCGCGAGGATCTTCTCGCGGCTCCCGAAAAATTCGATGTGCGAATCCCCGATGTTCGTGATGACCGCCACATCCGGCTCCGCGAGCGACGAGAGGTATTCGATTTCCCCGGGCTTCGACATGCCCATTTCAAGCACCATCATCTCGTACGTCTCGTCCAGACGCAGCATGGTCAGCGGCAGGCCGACCTCGTTGTTGAAGTTGCCGTCGGTCTTGAGGACCCGGAAACGTTCGGAGAGGACGGAGGCGATCATGTCCTTCGTCGTGGTCTTGCCGACGCTGCCCGTCACGGCCACCACGGGAATGGAAAAACGGTTTTTGTACCATTTCGCCAGAGCGCCGAGGGCGCGCGTCGTGTCCTCCACCAGGATATAGAATTTCCCCGGGCGGCAGGTCTTCGGCTCCCGGTCGGTCAGGCAGCCCTCCGCACCCTGCTCCAGGGCGCCGTCGAGAAAGGCGTGCGCGTCGAAGCGCTCGCCGATGAGCGGAATAAAAAGCGATCCGCCGCGTGCCTTGCGGCTGTCGGTATCCACCTGTGTGACGCTCCGCTTCAGGTCCGCGCTCTCGCCCAGAAGCCGTCCCCCCGTCGCCTCCAGGAGATTTCCCACGCTCAAAGACTTCATAACCCCAGACCATCCCTTTCGCTTTGCCCGCGGTACAACCCAGCCGCAGGGCATGGCCGCGCCGCGCGGAAACATGCCGTCTTCACGCCGTTTCGGCTTTCCTCTGGATTCCTCTCGCCGCGAGCGACGCGGTCACGATCCGGTCGCAGAGTTCCTCATAGGGAATTCCCACCGCGGCGGCCTCCTGCGGGATGAGGCTCGTGGGCGTCATGCCGGGCAGGGTATTGATCTCCAGGAAGTAGAGCTTCCCGTCGGGTGCGAGGATGAAGTCGCTGCGGGAATATACGCCGAGCCCCAGAAGCCTGTGGACCGCGAGCGCCGTCTCGCGCGCGCGCGCTTCGATCTCCTCCGGTACGCGCGCCGGGCAGACCTCCAGCGTCGCGCCCGGCTGGTATTTGTTTTTGTAGTCGTAAAAGCCCTCGTTCGGGACGATCTCCACCGTGGGGAGGGCCCGGTCCTCCAGAACGCCGCAGGTGAGTTCCCGCCCCTCGACGAGCCTTTCCACCAAGACCTCCTCCCCCGCCGTCCGGCCAAGCGCGCCCCGCAGGGCCGCGCGGTCGCGGCAGAGGTACACGCCGATGGAGGAACCGCCGGTGGGCGTCTTGACCACGCAGGGCAGCGGCAGCGCGGCGGTTTTTTCCTCCACGTCCTCCGGTTCCAGGCGCGCGCGCTCCCAGTCCGGCGTCAGAATGCCGGCGGCGCGTACGAGCGTCTTCGTGTAGCCCTTGTCCATGGCCATGGCGCTGCCGAGAAAACCCGCGCCGGTATAGGGGATGCCGAGCAGATCAAACGCGCCCTGGATGCGGCCGTCCTCGCCGGGGCAGCCGTGGAGCGCGATGAAAACCACGTCCGCGCACGCGCAGACTTCCAGCACGCCCGGTCCGAAGAAGCGTCGGCCGCCGTCCTCGCGCAGCGCGCGCACGTCGGCGAGCGACGGCGCGGCCTCGGCCACGCGGGCGGCGGGCGTTTCGGAGACGGAAAAGAGCGAGGCGAGGTCCTCCGGCACTTCCGGCAGACCCAAAAACGCGTCCACAAGCGCGGCCTTATGGCCGCGCGCGCGCAGGGCGCGGCAGATCATCGCGCCCGAGGAGAGCGATACGTCCCGCTCGGTGCTGATGCCGCCCGCCAAAACAACAATCTTCATAAATACTATATTCCAGCCTTTCCGCGAAGCAGACTCCGCAGGACAAATGTACGCGATTGCATAACAATATAGTAGTATAACACACGCAGTCGGAAACCACAAGATAAACCGGGAACGTCCCGCGCGCGGAATTTGCATTTTTTCTCTGTACGTCTGCCATTTTCTGCGGTATAATGACCGCAGGGTGGTCATTATACCGGCTTATGGCGCATCCGGCTCCCGCCCTTCAGGCGGAACCGCCGGCGATGCCGTCCGCCGCAGGCATTCCGCACTTAAAACAGACGGGTCATACGTTTATTCGCGTTTCACAAGGGAGGGTTTCGACATGGCGCGGCTCGGCTTCATCCGGGACAAGCTGGACATTAAGTTCCTGCTCCTTTTCATCACGAGCCGGCTTATCGAACCGGCCGACTTCGCGCGCCTGACGGAGCTCACGCTCATCGACGACGGCGTGGACTATTTCCTCTTCGCCGAGGCGGTGGCGGAACTGACCGCCAGCGGCCACCTGGAACAAATGGAGGACGGGCGCTACCTCATCACCGCCAAGGGCATCAAAAACGGCCGCGTCTGCGAGAGCAGCCTCCCCTTCTCCGTGCGCAAGCGCGTGGAGGCAAGCGTCGCGGCGGTCAATGCGGACAGCCGGCGCAGCCAACTCGTCAAAAGCGAGGTCATCCCCCGCGACCGCAACGGCTTCACCGTGCGCATGAGCCTGGACGACCCGTTTGAGAACATCCTCAGCCTCGAGCTTCTCGCCGTTGGCGAGGAGCAGGCGAAAAGCGTGGAACGCAACTTCCAGCGCCACCCCGAACGCATCTACAACGCGGTCCTGGGCGCCCTTCTCGCGGACTACGACCGAAAGGAGGGCGGCGAAGCGACATGATCGACCCCCTCGTCGGCGGGATATCGCTCTCGCTGCTGATCCTTTACTTCCTCTTCTACTCCTTTCTCGGCTGGGCGATGGAAACGCTCTACTGTTCCATCGGGGAGAAACGCTTCGTGGCGCGGGGCTTTCTCTACGGGCCCGTCTGCCCCATCTACGGCGTGGGCGCGCTCATCATGATCCTGCCCCTGTCGCACCTCAAGGGCAATCTGCCGCTTTTTTTCGCGGTGTCCGTCGTGTGCCTGTCCGCCTGGGAGTACTTCGTCGGCTGGCTCCTGGACGTGACGACCCACATCAAATACTGGGATTATAGCACATACCGCTTCAACCTCGGCGGCTACATCTGCCTGCAGAACAGCCTCGCCTGGGGCGTTCTGGCCTACGCGGCCGTGTTTTTTATCCACCCGGCGGTGGCCGGGGCCCTCGCGCCCATCGCGCCGGAACTCCGGCGGAACGTCGCGGTGTTCTTTTCCGGCGTCATTCTCGTGGACTTCGGCGTGACGGTACGCGAGCTGGCCCTCCTGCGGCGGCTCATGGACGGCATGGAAAAAGCGTCCGAGGATCTGCGGCGGAACCTCACCGAGGACAGCGCGGAACTGCGCGCGATCCTGGAGGAACGCGGCGAGACGCTGCGCGAGGCGGCCGAAGAGCGCAAGCTGAGCTTCCTGACGCACCTGGACGAGCTGACGGCCCTGGCGGCCGAAAACACCGTGCGGCCCTCCGAAGCCTCGCGGGAACTGCGCGAGCGCTATACCGAGCTCGTGCGGGAGACCGAGGAATACGGCCACCGCTTCTTCAATCATTACCGCCGCATGACCTCCCGCCGCTACCGCCCGTTCCTGCAGGACGTGCGCGACCGCCGCGCGCGTCTGCGCGAGCAGCTGGAAAAGCTCCGGCAGACGAAAAAATAACAGCGCAAAATCCGGGGCCGGACTTTTGTCCGGCCCCGGATTTTTTATTGCACGGTTTTCCACGGGTCCGCGTTCATTTTTTATTCCGGTTCTCGCGGCGCTCCCGTTCGTCCTCGACCCACTTCCTGGTCATCATCACGCGCAGCACGATCACAAATACGAACGCGGCGATGATCAAAACGTACTCCATACGCTCTCCCCTTCTCCGCAGCCGCCTTCTCCGGCCAGTATGCCCCGCGGCCGCGCTTCCCATCCGCGGGACCGCGCCCTAGAGATCCTCGAGTTTCACGTTTCCCGGCCCCAGCATCTCCCGCGCCTCCGCGAGAAGCGCCGGGTGCAGGGCCGCCCGCGTGCCGACGCGGCCCTTCTCGTCGCGGAAGTAGCAGACGACCTCGTCCGTCCCCGCGAACATCGTGCACACGAGCTTGAAGTGCGAAAACGTCCGGCTGCCGCGGGAGGGAAACATCAGCTTGAGACGCTGCGCTCCAGCCGGCGCCTCCTCCGGTACGTCGAGGTCCGCCAGGG
>DAOPLW010000104.1:0-5182 GCA_035391945.1 Oscillospiraceae bacterium
TATTATCCCGAACTCATCGGGGCGAACGTCACGCGGCTGAAGGAAGCGCGCTATCTCAATCCCTATTTCGGCCTCCACCGCCCGAAGGACTTTGCAGCCCGCGCGGAGAAATACTTCGCTTCCGAATTCGGCGTTCCGAAAGCGGAGACGCGCGGGGCCGCCGCCGCGGCCTACGCGGCCTACGACGCCTACAAGGACGACCTCCGCGCCGAGGGGGAGCGGTACATCGAAGAGGCCCGCCGGGACGGGAAACGCCTGCTCGTCGTGGCCGGGCGTCCGTACCACATCGACCCGGAGATCAACCACGGCATCGACGAGCTCGTCACCTCCTTCGGGTTCGTTCTCATCACCGAGGACGCGGTGGCCCATCACATGGACAAGGCGCCGCGCCACGTCCTCAACCAGTGGACTTACCAGAGCCGGATGTACAACGCCGCCCGCTACGTCTGCACGCAGCCGGATATGCAGCTCGTGCAGCTCGTTTCCTTCGGCTGCGGCATCGACGCCATCACCGGCGACGAGATGCGCGACATTCTGGAATCGGGCGGGAAGCTCTATACCCAGCTTAAAATCGACGATATCAACAACCTCGGCGCGGTGAAGATCCGTATCCGCAGCCTCCTGGCGGCCATCGAGGCGCGCGAGGCCCAGGATGCGGAGGACTGATTCCGCACGCGGCGCTTTCCGCGCCATCTCCTTCGAAAGGACTCCTGATTATGGCGAAGCTTGTCTATGACGACGCCGGCCGTCTCCTGTTCACCCAGGAAATGAAAAAGGAGTATACGCTCCTCATGCCCCAGATGCTGCCGGTGCACTTCACGATGATGCAGCGCTGCTTCCAGATCCACGGGTATAAGGTCGACATGCTCACAACGAACCACCGCGGCATTGTGGACGAGGGCTTAAAATACGTTCACAACGACACCTGCTATCCCGCGATCCTCGTCATCGGCCAGCTCATCGACGCGGTGAAGCACAGCGGCTACGACCCCCATAAGGTCGGACTCCTCATCACCCAGACCGGCGGCGGCTGCCGCGCCTCCAACTACATCCATTTGCTGCGCAAGGCGCTGAAAAAAGCGGGGATGGCGTACATACCCGTGGTGTCGGTGAATCTCTCGGGCCTGGAAAAAAACCCCGGCTTCTCCCTGACGCTGCAGATGATCCGCGAGATGGTCTTTTCCATGATGTACGGGGACATCCTCGTGCAGACGGCGAACCAGTGCCGGCCGTACGAGACGGAGCCGGGCGCGACGGACAGGCTCGTTTCGGACTGGATCAAGCGGCTCATCGGTGGCTTCCGGAACGGAAAGGGCCTGAATTTCGCGGCGGTGGAGCTCAATTTCAGCCGCATCGTGAAGGACTTTGCCGCGCTGCCCCGCACGGACGAGAAGAAGCTCCGCGTGGGCGTCGTGGGCGAAATTTATATCAAGTACGCGCCGCTCGGCAACAACAACCTGGAAGAGTTTCTGCTCTCCGAGGGCGTGGAACCCGTCGTGCCGGGGCTCACGGACTTCATCATCTTCAAGATTTACAACCGTGAGGTGGACGTCGACCTCTACGGAGGGAGCCGTCTCAAGCGTTTTGTGGCGCGGGAATTTAGGCGCTATGTGGAAAAATGCCAGAGCGCCATGATCCGCGCGATGGAAAAGGGCGGCTTCCGCGCGCCGGAGCCGTTCGGACGCCTGCACGAGCTGGTGAAGCCCTATCTCGGCGATGGGAACAAGATGGGCGAGGGGTGGCTCCTCACCGCCGAGATGCTCGAGCTCATCCATTCGGGAACGGGCAACATCGTCTGCACGCAGCCCTTCGGCTGCCTTCCGAACCACGTGGTCGGCAAAGGCATGATCCGCGCGCTCAAGGACGACTATCCGATGAGTAACATCGTCGCCATCGACTACGACGCGGGCGCCACGAAAATCAACCAGGAAAACCGTATCAAGCTGATGCTGGCCAACGCCCGCCGCATCGCTTCCGAGGGACAGGAAAAGGAGGCGGCCCATGTCTGAGACAACGGAGCTTCGTTTCAGGGACGCGGAGACCGAGGCGCAGTTCGCGGCGATGAGCCGCATCCACGCGCGCGGCTGGCGGAAGAGCTACATCGACGCGGTGCCCGCGGATTATATGACCGAGGTCATCACCGACGACCACTGGATCCCCATGTTCCGCGCGGATTATGAGAGCGGGAACGGCCGCCGCGGCCTCATGCTCCTGCGCGGGGACAAGCCCGTGGCCTGCGCCACTTACGGCCCCGCGCGCATCGGCGCGCAGGCCCACGCGGGCGCGATCTGCAAATTCAACTCCGCCGCCTACGAGGGCTGGGGCGAAGTCATTTCATTCTATACCGATCCCGACGAGACCGGCCTGGGCTACGGCGCGGTTTTGATGCGGGAGGTGCTAAGCCGCCTGAAGGCGGCGGGATTTTCCCGCTGCTACGTCCTGGTCCTAAAGGAGAACGAGGGGGCGCGGCGCTTCTACGCGCGCGAGGGATTCCGCTGGGACGGCACGCATGAGGACATCCCCTTTCCGCACGACACGATCTGCGTCGACCTGCGCTATACGCGCGCGCTGTGAGGCGCGCAGGGCGTCTGTCCCGCCGGCCGTCAAATGTGAACAATCCGGGAACAGACGCGCCTCGCGTTGTTTTTCGGCGCCGCAGGTGGTATATTGTAAAGACTGCTACAAATAATGGATGGAGGAAACCCCATGAAACAGGCTAGACGCGCGGCGGCGCTTCTGTGCGCGGCATTTTTGCTGCTCCCGCTCTTCGGCTGCGGGAAGTCGCAGGAGACGCCGGCGGAAGACGACGTGACCTACAACCTCATCGGCGTGAGCGGGGACGACACGGCGCTCACCGTGGACGGCGAGCCGGTGGACGCGGAGACGTTCTGCTACTGGATCTACACCAGCGTCCTGAACCTTTCGCAGGACCAGTTTGACGGCGGCGACGTGGACTGGACGACGGAGATCGACGGGCAGAGCGTAAAAGACTATGTCCTCGCGGACGCGGAGAACATCGCGGTGCTCTACCGGACCGTGGAGGACCACGCCGTGTCGCTCGGCTGCACGCTGGACGACGCGGACGAGCAGGAGCTCTCCGACCTGCGCGCGCAGTACATCTCCTCCGTCGGAAGCGAGGAGGACTATCTGGAGCAGCTGCGCCTGGTCGGCCTGCGCGAGGAGACCTTCATGCACTTCAACAAGGTCACCCAGTACTACAACAAGCTCCTCGACCTGCTCTACCTGAGCGACGGCGCGACCTACGCGCCCACGGAGGAACAGCTGAAGACCTATGCGGACGAGACGTTCCAGTCGATGGGCTATCAGGACTTCGACGACTATGTGGCGACCAATGAGCTCTTCAGCGCCAAGCATATTTTGCTCCTTACCGAGGATATAACGACGGGCGAGGCCTACGACGACGAGAAGATCGCTTCGCAGAAGGCGCTCGCGGACGACCTCCTGGCGCAGCTGCGCGCGAGCGACGACCCCGTGACGCTTTTTGATACGCTCATGAACGAGTACAGCGAGGACACGGGCCTCGAGTCCAACCCGGACGGATACCTCTACTCCTCCGGCAGCATGGTCTCCGAGTTCGAGGACGCCGTCGCCGCCCTGGACTACTATGAGATCAGCGACGTTGTGAAGAGCGAATACGGCTATCATATCATCATGCGCCTGCCCATCACGCCCGAGGAGCTCAAGAGCGACTACTGCCAGGAGTCCCTCTCGGCGCTGGCCGACGAGTGGTGCTCCGCCGCGAAGGTGGAGCACGGCGCGGCCTATGACAGCATCGACCCGGAAACCTATTACGAGGCGCTTGCCGCCGCCCGTCAGGCGGCGCAGGACGCCGCGTCCGCCGAGGAAGCCGCTTCCCCGTCCCCGAGCGCGGCGTCGTAACAAAAACGCACGATTCCACTTCCCGTTCCTGGAGGCAAGTAACGCATGAGACAGCGCATGCTTTTTCTGTATAATCCGCAGGCCGGTACCGGTATTCTGCGGGAAAAACTGCCTTTGGTCCTCGACCGGTTCACAAAGGCGGGCTTCCTTGTAACCGTCCACCCCACCCAGGGGAACGGCGACGCCGTCGAAACGGCCCGCGCCTTCGGCGGGGACTACGACCGCGTGGTCTGCGGCGGGGGCGACGGCACGCTCAACGAGACCGTCCACGGCCTGCTTCTCGGTGGGCACAGGACTCCCCTGGGCTATGTCCCCTGCGGCAGCACGAACGACTTCGCCGCGAGCCTTGGCCTTCCCCGGCAGTTTCTTAAGGCGGTGGACGCGGCCTGCTCCGATGGTCAGCCCTTCGCCTGCGACATGGGCTGCTTCAACGACCGTACGTTCGTCTATATTGCGGCGTTCGGCGCGTTTACCGATGTGTCCTATGAGACGTCCCAGGGCGCGAAGAATCTTCTGGGCCACCTGGCCTACGTGCTCGAGGGCATGAGCCGGCTGCCGACTCTCGGGAGCTACCGCGCCCGGATCGAGCATGGGAGCGAGGTCATTGAGGACGACTTCCTCTTTGGTATGATTTCCAACTCGGTGTCCGTGGGTGGGTTCCCGAGCCCGCTGGGGGACCAGGTGGAGCTGGACGATGGACTTTTTGAGGTGCTGCTTGTCAAAACGCCCAAGACGCCCGCCGCCAACGCGGCGCTCATCGGGGCGCTCCTCGCGCAGGACCTCACGCCGAAGCAGTGCTATCTTTTCCGGACGGCGGAGCTGAAGATCACGGGGCTGCCCCCCATGGCCTGGACACTCGACGGCGAAAGCGGCGGCACGCCCGAGACGGCGGAGATCAGCAACAAACAGCGTGTCGTTACGATTATCCGATAGAAAGCGAAAGGCCCGCGCGGCAAAGCCGCGCGGGCCTTTCGACTGTTGAAAGAGGCGCTCTCGGCCTTTCGCCGTGCGAAAGGATTTTAGCCGGACACGCCGCGTCCTACTGGGATGGACGGCCAAAATCGTCCAGTGACAAGGCTTCCGGGAATTCATTTCCCGGAAGCCTTACTCTGGGAGGCCCGCAGGCCGAGACCTCCCTTGCCGAGAAACAAGGTTTCTCGACAAATGCGAGCCCGCGCGACAAAACCGCGCGGGCCTTGCTATTCCGTCAGGCGGGCGCGCAGCGCGCTGTAGCGCCGCTGCGGCCGGTCGCTTTTTGCCATACGCTCGACAACGCTCTCCT
>DAOPLW010000105.1:0-5150 GCA_035391945.1 Oscillospiraceae bacterium
TCACAAAATACACCGTGCCCGCGAGCATCATGGGAGCCGCGCATGTGAAGGATATCGGCTATCATCATTTCAATAATTTAAGCAGCATCCTAGAGGAGACCGAGCGCAGGATCATTTTGAATGAGGTTTCAAAAACGGGCGGAAACCTCAGAAAGACCGCGGCAAACCTGGGGATTCACAGGACGACGCTGTATAAAAAAATGGACAAACTGGGGATCGACAGAAAGGACGCCGTATAAAATCCAAAATTCTTTTGCTGAAAGTGAAGCTTTTGACTAAAATTTAGTTTGACATAGCGCCCGGTTGCGTATATGATAACAATCCCCCGGTATAAATTCCGGACAGAAACAGAATAGGAAAAAGAGGTATTGTATGATTCATCAGGACAAAACGATCACGTGCAAGGATTGCGGGCAGGAATTCGTATTTACGGCAAGCGAGCAGGACTTTTTTGAGGAGAAAGGGTTTGAGAACGAACCTCAGAGATGCCCTTCCTGCCGCCGCGCGCGTAAAAACGGAGGCCGCAGCCAGTCCGGCCAGCAGCGTGAAATGTACTCAGCCATCTGCTCCGCATGCGGAAGGGAATGCAAGGTTCCGTTCCAGCCCAGAAACGACCGTCCTATTTATTGCAGTGATTGTTTTGCTGAACGCAGAAGATAAAGCGGTCAACAGACAAAAAAGATACACCCGTACGGGTGTATCTTTTTTTTGCCCGCCGGCAGGTTTTTGTTTGCGCGCCGCTCCGGCAGCCGGTTTCTTCTTGCTTCCGTCAGGGAGGCGCGGCAGACTTTGGACGGGCATAATCCTGCCGAAATCAAAAAGAATAGATACGCTGGTGATGCGATTTGAAAGGGAAAAGAATCCTGTCCGCGGCCCTGCTTGTCTCCGCTGCGCTCGCCCTGGGCGGCGTTTCCGCCGCAGCGGCGGAGAGCACGGTTTCGGACGACCCGGCCCGGCTGGAGCATATGGTCGTCACGCTGCTCATGCCGGCGATCCGGGATGCCGTTAGGAACTTCTACGCGCCCTATCTGACCGTCGAGCCGACCGTTGCGGCCTATGCTTCGGAAATCGTCGGGATCCAGGGTGCCCGGCGCGTCCGGAAAGGCGTCTACGGCTCGCATTTTGCCGTGACCGTGGAAGTGCTCCCCTATGTGGGCCCGCACCTCTCCGTCGGAAAAGACAGGATCACGATCGGCGTAAAAGCGGACGGCACGGCGACGGTGGAGGAGTTCCGGCACCTCGAGAGCCACGCGCTTCCGGCGCATTACGGGTCGATTGTCAAAAAGCCGCTGCCATAACCGCCGTCTCAAAAGCGGGCGCCGGAAAAAACCGGAAAACGGGGAACGTCCCGCAGCCATTTTGGCTGCGGGACGTTCCCCGGCCTGTTTGAAGCGTAAATGTGGGGATAAAAGGGGAAAATGGACTGATATCCGCCGTTCGGTGCGGCTTTCGCCAGGTTGCAATGCGTTTCTTTTTGTACTATCATAAAGGAAAAAAGAGACAAAAAGCGGCTTTTGAAAGCATGCGGAAGGAGCGTCGGAGCATGTTTAAACATATGATCGAGAAACTCAGGGCAAACCCGCAAAGGCTGGTGTTTACGGAGGGCTGGGACCCGCGGATCCTCGAGGCGGCGAGCCGCCTGAAGCGGGAGAAGATCCTGGAACCCATCCTGCTGGGCGACCCCGCGCGCGTCCGCGCGGCGGCGGGGCAATATGGATTTTCCATAGACGGCATCGAGATCCTCGATCCGGCGCGGGACCCGGACATGGACGCCAAGGTTGCTTTGATGCTTGCGCTGCGGAAGGGAAAGATGGACGAGGCGGCCTGCCGGGCAGCTCTGCGGGAAAACAACTATTTCGGCACGATGCTCGTCAGGCTCGGATACGCCGACGGCCTTCTGGGCGGCGCGACCTATTCGACCGCCGACACGGTCCGCCCGGCGCTCCAGATCGTCAAAACAAAACCCGGGCACAGGATCGTCTCGAGCTGTTTCATTCTGCACCGCGTGACGCTCCGCGGCGAGGAGACGTACGCCATGGCCGACTGCGCCATCAATCTGAACCCCTCCGAAGACGATCTGGCCGAGATCGCCGAAGCGACGGTCGTGACGGCGCGGATTTTCGGCATCGACCCGAAGGTGGCCCTGCTTTCTTACAGCACCAAGGGCTCCGGCAAGGGAGAGACGGTGGACAAGGTCCGCGGCGCGGCCGAAAAGCTCGCGGCGCGGCATCCGGACTTCCCGGTCGACGGGGAACTGCAGTTTGACGCCGCCTTCGCCCCCGAGGTGGGGCGGCAGAAGGCGCCCGGCTCTCCCGTCGCGGGCTGGGCGAACACCTTTATTTTCCCGGACATCGACGCCGGCAACATCGGCTATAAGCTCGCCCAGCGCCTGGGCGGGTTCGAGGCCTACGGCCCGATCCTGCAGGGACTGAACGCACCCATCAACGACCTGTCGAGAGGCTGCAGCGCGCAGGAGGTCTACAAGATGGCGATTATTACGGCGTCCGTAAAATGACGGCGCCGCCGGCGGATGAAACGAATCAAGCGAAACAAAACCGGGGAATTCCCCGGAGGGGAGAAGAGGCAGGGGGGTACGGAAGGAAAGAAACGGGGAAAGAAAACCATCAGGGTTGTCTTTCCCGTTCCGTCAAACCGTTTTCTGAAACGGCGCAGACCGTTTCGGAAAACGGTTTGACGGCCGAAGCGGCCGGCTGGCGCGGCGCCATTGGCGCCGCGCCCCCGCTATCTTCTCTGCGCGTACGGGGCCGCGCGGGGTTTGCCGGCACGCCGCCGGAGGTGGGCGTGCCGGGATCCAGCCCGCCGATAAGGCGGCTTTCTTACCGCTCTTCGGTGATGAGGACGTAGTCTCCGTTTTTGAGCTGCACCACATCGGCCCGGAGCGCGAGGGCCGGGTCGGTCGTGAGCTCCTTCTGCTCATCCTGATCTTTAACGAGCAGCGCCAGCGGATCGCCGCTGAGAATCCGGTCCTCAGAGGCCGTGATGTAGACGACGATGTTCTTCCGCATATCAGCCTCCGAAGGAAGTTTTTATGATACGGCCGACCTTCCGGCTGTTTTCCAGGATGGGCGTGCCCAGAACGGCCTCCATGAGCTTGTCCGGGTCCCGGATGACGGGGACAAAGGCGATTGCCACGTTGCCGGTCTGGAAGTGCCGCCGGATGAAGCGGTAGCGCTTGACTCCGAGCGCCCGGACGGCCTCGAAGAGAATGGCCTGCCGCTGGCCGAAATTTTCGAGCGTGACCCGGCACATGGGGTCGCGCGGCTCCAGGACCACGGCGATGCCCTCCGTCCGGAAGAGCTCCCGGCTCCGGTCCGTTCCAAGGTAATTGGTGACGAAAATGCCGTCGACATAGAGCTCCGAGCCGCGCACCTCGATCGTCCCGATCCTGGCGGTGCAGATATGCCCGACGGTTTTCCCCTTGGTGAAGCGGTAACAGAGAAACAGCACCAGAAGGCCCGCCGCAACGCCGGAGAGGACCGTGAGGAATTCTTCCTCCGGCCGGTCGACGAGCTTCATGACGAGCACGGAGGCGAGGGCCGTGACAAGCGAAATGTAGTTCCGCGACTCGAAAGTCTTCGCGATGCCGTCGATGTAGGCGTCGCCCCGCCGCACGTATTCCGTGTGTTCCAGCTTCCCGAGGCTGTCGCGTTCGGCGCTGCGGACCTCGCGGAACTGCGAGACCGCGACGGTCAGGAAGGTGATCGAGACGAAATCCCGGGCGAGGATGGCCGGGATCGCGATGGAGCCCAGGGCCGACGCGATCACCCCCAGGACGATGCAGTTGAAATAGGCGTTCGGATAGGAGGGGATCTGCCGGAAGTCGACCTTCAGAGTGATGAGTCTGGCCGTCGTTCCCATGACGATCCCCGTGACAATCACATAGATGTCGCCGATGCTCAGTGACTTTGCCGTTTCCAGAATGACCGCCTCCGTCTTCCTTAGTATTCCAGCCCGGAAGACGAATAGTCCGCCGGCCGGCTGGTATATTATCCCAAGAGCCTGTGGGTGCCGGGCGGGAAAAGAGAGCATCGGCGTCGCGCTGCCGCGGCCGCTCGAGATTCTGCTTCCCGCCCTTGACAGGGAAAAAAGGCGGGCCGAACCTAAAGGTTCGGCCCGCCTTCCGTTATTTTTCCTGTGCGTTCGGGCATGCCGTCTTCTGCGCGGGAGCGTATTTGCTCAGAAAAGGGACGATTCGTTCGGTTTGGTTGATGAGCCCGTGACCGGCGTCGGGCAGCAGCACAATCTGTGCGTGCGGAAGGCCTCTTTTCGCCTTTTCGACTGTCCTGCGGGAATCGATCAGAACATCCCGTCCGCCGACGACCAGCAGAGTCGGGCATGTCAGTCTCTGAAGTTCCTCCTCGCTCAAGAGCGGAACCGTGCCCGTATAAGGAGAAAAATGTTTCGCGATCAGTTTGCCGTACGCGACGGCCTCTTCCGCGATTTCGGCCGTTCCCATAATTTTCCGGAACGCTTTCGCCGCTCCCCACTTCCCGAAAGGTTTCAGAAGCATGGCGTACAGAAGGATGGAAGCCTTCTGCGGCCCGAGTCCCGCCGGGCAGAGGAGCGCGAGGCTGGCGACGCGTTCCGGGTATGCCGTTGCAAATCTGAGGGCCAGCCACCCGCCCAGCGAGATGCCGACGAAGGACGCCTTTCCGGCCCCGAGCGCGTCGAGCACATCTTTCATCCATTCCGCGTAGGCCGCCGTTCTGAGGTCGGGACGGATGTCCGTGCTTTTTCCCGGTTCCCCGGGCAGGTCCACGGCATAGACCCGGTGATCCTTCGCATATGCGGCGAAATCTCCGATCCACATGGCCGAGTTGGAACTCGATCCGTGGAGCAGAACGAGGGGCGGGAGGGCATCCGCTCCGCCGGCGATCACAAAGGCGCCGCCGTGCCGGGTCTCGACCTGGATGGTGTCGTATGGCACCGGCCATTGGCCGAGAAGCGAGTCGTAGACGGCCAGGACGGCGTTTTTCCCTGCGGCGGACTTGAATACGGATTTCACAGCCATGGTTTATCCTCCTTTCAGAAGCCAGCGCTCCGCTTCCGCGGCGTCCCCGAAAAACCGGTACGCGCCGCCCCGGTTCGCCTCGGAGACCCATTCCAGGAAGCGCTCCCCGGTCCCGGGC
>DAOPLW010000106.1:0-5095 GCA_035391945.1 Oscillospiraceae bacterium
CTTTCGCGCCAGCTCGGCATCGCCCGCAAGGAAGCCGCCCGCTATATCGAGCTTTACTTCAGCCGCTATCCGCAGGTGCAGGCGTTTTTGAAAAAATGCGTGGAGGACGGCAAACAAACGGGTTGCGCAAAGACGCTCATGGGGCGGCGCAGGGAGCTGCCGGAGCTCAAATCCTCCAACTACAACACGCGCTCCTTCGGCGAACGCGTGGCGCTCAACATGCCCATCCAGGGCACGGCCGCGGACATCATGAAGCTCGCCATGGTGCGCGTGCACGCGCGGCTCCGGGCCGACGGCCTGAAAGCGCAACTGATTTTGCAGGTGCACGACGAGCTCATCGCGGAATGCCCCGAGGGCGAGGCGAAACGCGTCGCGGAGATCCTCACGGCGGAGATGGAAGGCGCGGCAAAGCTCTCCGTGCCGCTCGAGGCAGCCGCGGCCATCGGAAAAAGCTGGTACGAGGCGAAATAATATGATAGAAACAACCTATACCCTGGTGCCCATGACGGCCGACCATCTCGACGAGATGGCCGAGATGGAGCAGGCGTGCTTTTCCGCCCCCTGGAGCCGCGAAATGCTCGCGGAGGAGCTCGACAACCTCGCGGCGGCCTATGTCGTCGCCGAGGCGGAAAACGGCGTCGTGCTCGGCTACGCCGGCCTTCACGCCGTCTTGGACGAGGGCTACATCACGAATGTCGCCGTCCGGCCGGACTGCCGCCGCCAAGGCGTCGCCACGGCGCTTCTCAAGGTCTTTTTCCGGTTTGCCGAGGCGCGGAGGCTCCGTTTCCTGACGCTGGAGGCCCGCGCCTCCAACACCGCCGCGCGCACCCTGTACGCCGGGCTCGGCTTTCACGAGGCCGGCGTGCGCCGGAATTACTATGAGAGCCCGCGCGAGGACGCGATTCTTCTGACAAAAGATTTTCACTGGGAGGAACGGGCATGAATATCCTCGCCATCGAATCCTCCTGCGACGAAACCGCCGCCGCCGTCGTGCGGGACGGGCGGGAGGTCCTCTCCAGCCTCGTCTCCTCGCAGGCGGAAATGCACGCGGTCTACGGCGGCGTGGTCCCCGAGATCGCCTCCCGCCGGCATGTGGAAGCCGTCGTGCCGCTCGCGCGGCGGGCGGCCGCGGACGCAGGCCTCTCGCTCCAGGATCTGGACGCGGTGGCCGTGACCTACGCGCCGGGGCTCATCGGGGCCCTCCTTGTGGGCGTAAACTTCGCCAAGGGGCTCGCCTTCGGTCTCGGTGTGCCGCTCATCCCGGTGCACCACGTCCGGGGACACATCGCCGCCTGTTACCTCGCGGACAAAACGCTCGAGCCGCCCTTCCTCGCCTTGGCCGTCTCGGGCGGGAACACGCTCCTCGTTGACGTGCGCGGGTACACGGAGATGGAAATCCTCGGCGGCACGCGGGACGATGCGGCCGGCGAGTGCTTCGACAAAGCCGCGCGGGTTCTTGGTCTGCCCTACCCCGGCGGCGCGGCGCTCGACGAACTGGCGAAAAACGGACGCGACGACGCCTTCTCCCTGCCGCGCGCACACGTGGCGGACGCGCCGCTCGATATGAGTTTCTCGGGTCTCAAGACGGCAGTCGTCAATCTCGTCCATAACGCCGAGCAGAAGGGCGAGACGCTCGACCGGGCGGGACTTGCCGCCTCGTTTCAGGCGGCGGTGTCGGATATGCTTATCCCCCGCTTTGAAGCCGCCGCGCGGCGCGCCGGCTATCCGGTCGTCGCGGCGGCGGGCGGCGTAGCCGCCAATTCGCGCATCCGGCGCGACCTTCAGAGTATGGCCGCGCGGCTCGGCGCGCGCCTTGTGCTGCCCCCCCTCTCCCTGTGCGGGGACAACGCCGCCATGATCGGCTGCCAGGCTTACTACGAATTTCTCGCGGGGCATACGGCGGGCATGGAGCTCAACGCCTACGCCACGCGCAGCGTCGCACTGGGCTAAGCCCGGAAACTACATAGAGAAAGAAGTCCTTCCGTTGCAGTATTCGGTCCAACTTCTCATCCTGTGCCCGCTCATCTTTTTCGCGAGCTTTGTCGACGCCATCGCGGGAGGCGGCGGGCTCATCAGCCTGCCGGCCTACATGCTCACGGGCATCCCCATGCACATGGTCTACGGCAGCAACAAGCTCTCCGCCTGTATCGGCACGACGGCGGCGGCCGCGTCGTACTGGAAAAGCGGCCGCATCCATCTCAAAGCCTCCGCCGTCGCGGCGGCTCTCGCGCTTGTGGGGAGCGCCGCCGGCAGCCACATCAACCTCATGATCGACGCGGACCTCCTCAAAACGATCGTTCTCGTCTCCCTGCCCGTCGTGGCGGTCATCGTCCTCTTCGGCTCCAAAAACAAGACCGCCGACCGGCTCATGACCGGCAGGCGGCTCTATCTCCTCTCCGCCGCGAGCGGTTTTTTCATCGGCATTTACGACGGTCTCATCGGTCCGGGGACCGGGACGTTCCTGATCTTCTGCTTCACGGGGCTGGCGGGCTTCGACTACGTCACCGCCTCCGGCAACGCCAAGGTGGTCAACTGGGCGAGCAACTTCGCTTCGCTCATCGTCTTTCTCTTCGCCGGACAGGTAAATTTCGCGCTCGCGCTCCCCGCGGCGGCGGCCTCCGTCCTCGGGGGCCTCACCGGGAGCCGGGCGGCGATCCTCAAGGGGAACAAGTTCATCAAGTACGTGCTCGTGGCCGTTCTCTGCGGTATTTTCGTCAAGCTGGGCACGGACGTGCTGCTCTGACCGGCCGTCTCAGAAAGTTTGCTTTTCTTTTTTCCTCCGTTGTGGTATGATGGCCCGGACCTGCACAAAACGGGGAGGCACATACGATGGAATACAAACTGGTCGTCAACAGCAGCTGCGAGCTGACGGAAGAACTGAAAAACGGCACGGAAACGGCGCTTGTCCCCTTTACGCTCATGCTGGGCGAACGCTGCTTTCGCGACGACGAAACTCTGGACGTCCACGACTTCGTTTCGGAAATGAAAGCGTTTCCGGACGCGGCGCGCTCGGGCTGTCCGTCGCCGGACGATTACCTGCGCGCATTCGAGGGGGAAAAGGCCGTTTTCGGCATTACGATTTCTTCGGCCCTCTCCGGGTCCTATGCCGCCGCGACGGCGGCCTGCAGCCTCCTTGGAAAAGCCGCGGAGCGGGTCCATATTTTCGACTCCAAGAGCGCCAGCGCCGGGGAGATCCTCGTGGCCTACAAAATCCGCGAAGCCGTCGAGCGGGGCCTCTCCCGCGCTCAGGTCATCGAGACGGTCACGGCTTACATCGATACGATGAAAACCCTGTTTGTGCTGGAGGACACCGACAATCTGGTGAAAAACGGGCGCATGAGCCGCCTGCTCGGGAAGGCCGCCACCGCGCTGCGCCTGTGCCCCATTCTCGGTTCGGACGACGGGAAAATCGTCTCCTGCGGCCATGCCCGCGGCACGGCGCAGGCGATCTCGAAGCTCGCCTCTCTCATCGGCACCTACTGCCGGGACACGCGCGGGCGCATCCTCGTCATCACCCACTGCGAGAACGAGGCGGCCGCTCTGCGGCTGCGCAGGCTCGCGGAGGACCTCTACCAGTTCAAGCAGATCGTCGTCCAGCGCACGGGGGGGCTGAGCAGCCTCTACGCCAACCGCGGCGGCATCATCGCCGCCTTCTGAGCACGGCCGTCCGGACACAGCCAACTCAAAAAGCGCCGCAGCCCCAGGGCTGCGGCGCTTTTTTCCTTTCCGAACGATGTGCCCCGCTCTCAGACGGTTTCCACGCCGGTGGCCGGCTCGCTCGTCAAATCCTCATACTCGTCCAAATCGGACGGGAGGGTGATGGTGACCGCGTCGCCCCTCGCCACCACCGACGTTACGGTCTGGATGCTCATATCCATCACGAGCGTTTGCTCGTCCGCCGACGATTCCAGGTGCACGTCGGCCGCCATGGCGGTACTCCGGATGTTACCGTCGGTATCGAAGCTGACCTCAGCCGTAAGGGAATCATAGCGCATGCTTCCGCTCTCGGAGGTGTCCTCCATCTCGGAGAGCACACCGCCCAGCATACCGTTCATCGCCGCGGTCGAATACGCGATCGTATAGGTCGTTCCTTCCGCGGTCTCGGTCTTCTCCATGCCGTCAATCAGGTAGAAGGGCACCGAAGCCTCGCTGCCGAATCCCGCCTGGCTCATGGCGGTACTCAGGTCTATCGTTTCCTGATACTTGTATTTTTCGCCGTCCGACTCCGTATAGACCCAGCCGTCCGCATAATACGTGGTCGTCTCCGTGGTCAGGCCGAAGAACCCGGTGGCGCTTTGCTGTTTCATGATGAAGTCCTCGTTTTCGGGCCGGAAAACGATCGCGGTGTCCGACTCCTGCGTCATCCGGATGGTCGCTTCCTCCATCGTCATCGTAATATCCGCGCTCGTACTGATTTCCACATTTTGATCGGTGCCCAGCTCCGCTTTCGCAGCCATCGTCAGATAGCCCTCATAAACACGGTATGCGTCCAGATATTTGTCCGCGGCCTCCGCGTCGACGGCTCCCTGGGCAACCAGCTTCTCCAGCAGCGTCATGCCGCTGTCATCGTTGACGGGCTGGAAGAGCGCGGAATAGGCGAGCGCGACCATGTCGTCGCGCAGAAAGGTGCTGGAGAAGCCGTAGCCGGCCGTCAGGCCGATCTCCATCCCGAACTCCTCCGCATCGGCGAAGGTGAAATCCCCGTTCTCCTCGCTATACCCGAGCGCACGGAGAACGAAGGTCGTGAACATCTGCGCGCTGCAGCCCGTCGCCGCGCTGTAGGTGGTGGGAGAGGTCCCCTTGGTCAGGCCGCCTGCGTACATATACCCGACGTACTGCTTCGCCCAGGACGGCACGTCCGTAAAGGGATCTTCGTATGTCCCGGCCTTGGCCTCGGTCTCCCTGCCGAGCAGGCGGACGAGCATCACAGCCGCCTCCCCGCGCGTCGAAGCCCGGTCCAGCTCATAACCGGCATCGCCGCCGAGGAAAAGTCCCATCTCATTGAGCGCGTCGGCCTGCGCGTCGTAACTCGAGGCGCACGCCGCAGTCCCCAGGAAGACCGTCGCCGCCAGAACAACGGCCGCGAGAAAAATCG
>DAOPLW010000107.1:0-5039 GCA_035391945.1 Oscillospiraceae bacterium
GGCGCGGTCACGATGAACGCGGGCGCTTTCGGCGGTGTGATGATGGACGTCGTTCTGGAGTCGGCGGTTTTGACCCCTGCGGGAAGACGCGTTTTCTCCAATGAGGAACACGGCTTTCGTTACCGGGGGAGCGCCCTTCCCGCAGGCGCGGTCGTTCTGGAAAGTCGCTTTCGCCTGCGGCCGTGGGACCCGGCGGAGATCGGGGAGAGGATGGCGGCGTTCGCCGCGCGACGCCGCGCGGCGCAGCCGACGGACCTCCCGAGCGCGGGGAGCACCTTCAAGCGCCCGCCCGGGCGCTATGCCGCCGAGCTCATCGACAAGGCGGGGCTCAAGGGCCTCTCCGTGGGGGGGGCCGCGGTCTCGACCAAACACGCGGGGTTCGTCGTCAACACCGGCGGGGCGACCTGCCGGGACGTGCTGGAACTGACCGAGCGAATCAGAAAGCGGGTGCTGGAGACCTCCGGCGTCGCGCTCGAGCTGGAGGTCAAAGTGCTGCGGTAGGGGGAAAACATATGGAATTCATCATCGTCTCCGGGCTCTCCGGCGCGGGAAAGAGCAAGATCGCGTCCTTTCTGGAGGACCTGGGGTTCTACTGCGTCGATAATATGCCCGCGGAGCTGATGCCGCCCTTCGCGTCCCTGTGCATGGCCGGACAGGGGCGGTACGACCGCGTGGCGCTCGTGACGGACGTGCGCGGCGGCCAGACCTTCGACAGCCTCTTCGAGTCCATGGAGAAACTGCGCGGCATGGACTTCCCCTACAAGGTGCTCTTCGTGGAGGCGTCGGTGGCGACGCTCATCAAGCGCTACAAGGAGACGCGCCGCAAGCATCCCCTCGCGGAAGGGGGCCTGGCGCTCGAGGAGGCCATCCGCCGCGAGCGGGCGCTTCTCGAGCCCGTGCGCGCGCGGGCCGATTATCTCATCGACACCACCGCCATGTCCACGGCGAAGCTCCGCGGGGAACTCCTGCGCCTTTTCGCGCCGAGCGCGGAGCGGGTCATGGAGGTGAGCGTCATCTCTTTCGGGTATAAGTTCGGCCTTCCCATCGAGGCCGATCTCGTCTTCGACGTGCGCTTTCTCCCCAATCCCTATTATATCGACGAACTGCGGGAAAAGACCGGGCTCGACCCGGAGGTGCAGAACTTTCTCAACGGCTACCGGCAGACGGAGGAGTTCATGCAGCAGCTCACGCGCATGATGGGCTTCCTCCTGCCGCTCTACCGCGAGGAGGGCAAGACCGCCCTCGTCATCGCGGTCGGCTGCACGGGCGGGCACCACCGCTCGGTGGCCGTGACGCTCTGGCTGGCCGATTTTATCCGCAAGCGGGGCTTTGCGGTCTCGGAGATCCACCGCGACATGACAAGAGAGTGATTTCGTCCGGAAGACGGCGCCCCGCCGGCCGCTCCGCGCGCCGGAGGGGCGGCTTTACGAAAGAGTGAGGGATCTTCATGTCTTTTTCCTCGGAGACCAAACGGGAGCTCTGCCGCCAGCTCCCGGCGCGACGATGCTGCATTCTGGCGGAGGCCTACGGCATTTTGCTTTACTGCAACACCTTTTCCGCGCGGGAGATCCGCATCGTGACCGAGAGCCGCGATTTCGCGCTCCGGCTGCCGCGCCTCTTTTCGCGCGCGTTCGGCGTCTCCTTCGACCGTCTGCCCCCGGAGGACGCGGTGGGAAAGCTGGCCTTCGCCGTAACGGACAGGGAGAAGCTGCACCGCATTTTCGAGGCGTACGGCTACGGCCCCACGCAGACCGTCGCGCTCACGATCAACTTCGCCGTCCTGGAGGAGGAGTGCTGCCGCGCCTCGTTTTTCAGAGGCGCCTTTCTCGCGGGCGGGTCCGTGACGGACCCGGGCAAGCGCTACCATCTGGAACTGGTGACCTCGCATTACAGCGTGGGCCGCGAGATGCGCACGCTTCTCCTGGACTGCGGCTTTTCGCCCAAGGAGACCGTGCGCGGCGCCAACTACGTCACTTATTTCAAACAGAGCGAGGCCATCGAGGACTTTCTCACGACCGTCGGCGCGCCGGCGGCGGCCATGGAGATCATGACCGCCAAGGTGGAAAAACACCTCCGGAACGGCATCAACCGCCGCGTCAACTGCGACGCGGCGAATCTGGACAAGACCGTGGACGCGGCGCAGGAGCAGCTTGCGGCCATCCGGAGGCTGGATGCGGGACGGGGGCTCTCCTCGCTCCCGGACAGGCTCCGCCGGACGGCGGAGAAGCGGCTGGAATTCCCGGAGCTGACGCTCTCGGAGCTCGCCGCCTCGCTCGACCCGCCCGTCACGAAATCGTGCCTGCAGCACCGGCTCAAAAAGCTTATGATGCTCGCCGCGCAGTGCGGCGCGGAGGATACTTAGGAAAGGACCTGGGCATGAACATTCTGTATTTTCTCACCCCGAAGAACGACGTGGCCTACCTGATGGACGACTTTACGGTCCGCCAAGCGCTCGAAAAGATGGAGTCCTGCAGCTATGCCGCGCTCCCGATGCTGGGAAAAGACGGCGTCTATGTCGGCACCGTCACCGAGGGGGACCTGCTGCGCTACTTCAAGCATGAGCATTTTCCGTCCCTGCGGGAGATGCAGAGCCGCTGCGTCATGGAGGTGCCGCGCTGTTCGGACAACGTTCCCATCAAGGTCTATACGGCCATGGACGAGCTGGTGGCCACTTCGCTCGACCAGAACTTCGTGCCGGTGACGGACGACCGCGGGATGTTCATCGGCATCGTCACGCGCAAGAGCATCATCCGCTACTATTTTGAGAAGACGGAGCCCCGGGAGCACCCGGCGGGGGAAGCGAGATGAAGCTCTCGGGGAAGTGGGGCGCGCGGGTGGTATACGCCGCGCTCGGCATGGTGGCGCTGCTTGCGGTCGCGCTCGCGCTCGCCGGCCCTCACACGGAGCTCGCGGTTCTCCTCTTCGCCGCCGGCATTGCGCTTTCCATCGCCGTTGCCTACCGCGCGGACAAGGCTCTGCGCTGCCCCAAGTGCGGCGGCTCGGTCTATGGGCCGGCGCGGCAGGCCGAGTGGACGGCGGGGAAAACCTTTTTCTGCCCCCACTGCGGCGAAAAAATCACACTGGAATAACGAACATAAGGAGCGCGCAGCCATGTCCTTCGTCCATCTCCATGTACACAGTGAATTTAGCCTTCTCGACGGCGCCTGCCGCATAAAGGCTCTCGCCGCGCGCGCGAAGGAGCTCGGGCAGGAGGCGGTGGCCATCACAGACCACGGCGTCATGTACGGCGTCATCGACTTCTACCGCGCCTGCCGCGCGGAGGGGATCAAGCCCGTCGTCGGCTGCGAGGTCTACGTCGCGCCGCGCTCCCGCCTTGACCGCGTCCACGAACTGGACGCGGAGGCGAGGCATATGGTTCTCCTGTGCCGCGATATGGAGGGCTACCGGAACCTCTCCTACCTCGTGAGCTGCGCTTTCATCGAGGGCTTTTACATCAAGCCGCGCATCGATCTGGAGCTCCTGCGCGAACATGCGGGCGGCCTGATCGGGCTCTCCGGGTGCCTGGCGGGGGAGATCCCGCGCCGCCTTCTCGCGGGCGACTACGAGGGCGCGAAGGCTTTCGCGCTCGAAATGCGGGATATTTTCGGCGCGGGGAACTACTACATCGAGGTGCAGGATCACGGCCTGGCCGAGCAGAAGCGCATTCTGCCGGGCATGTATCGCTTAAGCGAGGAGACGGGCATCCCCCTCGCCGCGACGAACGACGCGCACTACCTCAAAAAAGAGGACGCGGAGATGCAGGACGTGCTCATCTGCGTCCAGACGAACAAGACCGTGGACACCCCGGACCGGATGCGCATGGGCGCGCAGGAGTTTTACATCAAGAGCGAGGCGGAGATGCGTTCGCTCTTCCCGAACCACCCGGAGGCGGTGGAGAACACGGCGAAGATCGCTGAGCGCTGCAATCTGGAGTTCCAGTTCGGCGTCTACCACCTGCCGGAATATAAGCACCCCGAAGGACTCGGCGGCTTCTCCTATCTCGAGCGGCTCTGCCGCGAAGGCTTTTCCCGCCGTTATCCGAAGGGAAACCCGGATTATGAGAAGCAGCTGCACTACGAGCTGGACATGATAAACCGCATGGGCTTTGTGGACTATTTCCTCATCGTGGGCGATTTCATCGCCTACGCGAAATCGCAGGGCATTCCCGTGGGCCCCGGCCGCGGGAGCGCGGCGGGGAGCATCGTGGCCTACTGCCTGGGCATCACCGACGTGGACCCCATGAAATACAACCTTTATTTCGAGCGCTTCTTAAACCCCGAGCGCATCTCCATGCCGGATATCGACATCGACTTCTGCGTCAACCGCCGGCAGGAGGTCATCGACTACGTCGTGCGGAAATACGGCGCGGACCACGTCGCGCAGATCGTGACCTTCGGCACGATGGCCGCGCGCGGCGCCATCCGGGACGTGGGGCGCGCCCTGGACGTGCCCTACGGCGAGGTGGACGCCATCGCCAAGCTCGTGCCGATGACCCTCCACATCACGCTCGACGATGCCCTGAAGCTCTCCAAACCGCTCCGCGAGGCGTATGAGCAGAAGCCGGAGATCAGGAAGCTCATCGACATGGCACGCGCGATCGAGGGCATGCCGCGCCACGCCTCGACCCACGCGGCGGGCGTCGTCATCACGAAGCGCCCGGTCTACGAGTACGTCCCGCTGGCGAAAAACGACGAGTCCGTCGTGACCCAGTATACGATGGGCACGCTCGAGGAGCTCGGCCTTCTTAAGATGGACTTCCTGGGCCTGCGGAACCTCACCGTGCTCGACGCCGCGCGCCTCGTCCGGGAAACGGAACCGGAATTTTCGCTTTCTTCCATCCCGGAGAACGACGGGGAGACCTTCAGGATGATCACCGCCGGGAGGACCTCGGGCGTCTTCCAGATGGAGAGCGCGGGCATGACCGGCGTGTGCGTGGGATTAAAGCCCCAGTCCATTGAGGACATCACGGCCATCATCGCGCTCTACCGCCCCGGCCCCATGGAGCAGATTCCGCGCTTCATCGCCTGCAAGCACAACCC